>JALSPJ010000281.1 GCA_026985995.1 Anaerolineales bacterium | reverse complement strand
AACGCCAACGACCAGGACGATGCCCCCTCGGCCACCCGTATCTGCCAGGGCTGCCTGCGCCAGTTCATCCAGAACGCCAATGCCCTCAGCGGGGCCAACACCATGCGCTTCGTGCCCGCGGTAAGTCCCAACGCCGGCAGCGGCGGCCAGCGCTGGTGGAGCATCTTCACCACCTTGGACGACCTCTCGGTCACCGGGGCGCAAACCATCATCGACGGTACCGCGTACGCCTATGACGACGGTTCCACCATACGCGACACCAACCCTGGCCATGTCACCTCGTCCCTGACCGTGGGCACCGGCCCCGATGGCCGGCCCGGCACCGGCGACGAGCCCACCATCGACCCCTTCGCCCGGCCCGAGCTGGAAATCAACGGCCAGAATGCGGACCGGCTGCGCTTCGAGGCTTCGGCCACGGGCAGCGCGGTGCGTCACCTGGCCTTTTACCGCAGCGCGGTGTATGTGCGGGCCGACCAGGTGACCGTGGCCGACAACCTGATTGGTATGCACGCGGACGGCAGCGAGAACCTGCCCACTTCCGCCTGGTACGGCGTTCACATCGCCCGGGCCGACCAAGTCACCGTGCGCCACAATTACCTCAAGGTCGACAACAGCGGCATTCGCTATCAGGGCTTTGGCGACGACTGGCTGGTGGAATACAACCTGGTGGCGCGCCCGGCCAGCGGGCACAGCAGCACTTTCGACGGTTTGCTCGTCATTGGCGGGGGGAACCGGCACACGCTGCGCGCCAACCTGGTGCGCGACATGGAAGGCGCGGCCGTGGAAATCGGCTGGTTCGGCGGCCCGGTGAACCAGCTGCGCATCGAAGACAACACCTTCGTCAACAACGGGCGCTACGAAGGCGGTTCCCCCTCGACCGAAGATGTCACCATCGTGCTGCGTCGCATGCAAAGCGGCAGCACGGTCACCATTCGGCACAACATCATCGCCCAAGGCGGTGGTTCGGGCATTGGCGTGCAAAGCAGCGCCACCCAGGTCACCATCTCGCAAAACGCCATTTACGACAACGCCGGCCTGGGCATCGACCACGACCCCGACGACGCCGACCCCAACACCCAGGGCGCCGGCGACGGCGTGACCCCCAACAACGGCGCTTACGATGCTATCGGTAATCGGGGCCTCGACTATCCCATTCTCACCCAGGCCGTGCTCGACAGCGGCGGCACCACCCTCACCCTGGCTGGCTATGTGGGCACCGCCACGGCCACCACCTTCGACGGCCAGACCATGACGCTGGAATTCTTCGTGGCCGACAACGACCCGGCCAATCAAGACGGCGAAATCGAAGCCGGCGACGGCCTTACGGTCCCCCACGGCGAGGGCGCGACCTACCTGGCCGCGTGCACTGTTTCCTTAGGCACTCACGGCGCGTTCACCTGCACCCTCACCGTGCCCGCGGGAACCGTGCAGGCCGGCGATTTCCTCACCGCTACGGCCACCGACGCGGACGGCAACACTTCTGAGTTCGGGCCCAACTTCCCCGTGCATCAACCCTCGCCCTATGCCGGCCAGGTCGTGCTCAACGAAGTAGGCTACTACCAATCCGGCGGCACTTCCGCGGCCGAAAACGACGAGTTCGTGGAAATCTACAACGCCGGCAGCGCCGCGGTGGACCTGCAAGGCTGGACCCTGGCCGACGGCGACCCTCTGGCCGGAACCGACGACGGCCTGCGGCACACCTTCCCCGCCAGCCTGGTGCTGCAGCCCGGCGAGTATCTGGTGGTGTGGCTGGGGAACGCCGGCAACGCGCCCTTCGCCGACCATGAGCTGCATCTGGGCCTGCCCAGCCGCTTAGACGACGCGGGCGACGACCTGCAGCTCTATGACGCCCAAAACCGGCTGGTGGATTACATGGCCTACGGCGCGGGCAGCGCGGACCCGCCGCCCATCCCCGGGGTGTGGGACGCGACCTACCAGAGTGCGCTGGCCGGCGCAGGAAGCGGCCAAAGCCTCAGCCTCACCCCCAACGGAACCGACGGCAACGCCAGCGCCTGTTGGGAGCCCACCACCTCGGGCGACGCGGCTTCTCGCTGCAGCGGCTATCGGGCCACCATCGACGCGGACTTCGCCGACCCCACGGTGCACAGCGCGGGGGTGAACAACAACGGCGAGGCGGACCTGACCGTGACCAAGGACGATGGCCGCACCACTTACACCCCCGGCAACCCCGTGACCTACACCGTGACCGTGACCAACCACGGCCCCGCGGACCTGGCCGGTGTCACCCTGCAGGATGCCCTGCCCGCAGGGGTGACCAGCTGGGATTGGGTTTGCACCACGGACCCCACGGGAACCTGCGACGGCGTTACCGGCAGCACCGGCGACTTCGCCGACACCCTGGACCTGGCCGCCGGCCAAAGCGTGACTTACACCGTGACCGCGCAAACGGACCCCGCGGCCACCGCCGACCTGGTCAATACCGTCACCGTGGCCCTGCCTTCGGGCTACACGGACCCCAACACCGGGGACAACGCGGCCACCGATACCGACGCCGCCGCGCCCCAGGCCGACCTGAGCCTGACCAAAACCGCCGCGCCCAACCCGGCCACCCCGGGCGACCAGGTGACCTACACCCTCACGGTGACCAACGACGGGCCCAGCGACGCGACCGCCGTGCAGGTCACCGACGCCCTGCCCGCGGGCGTGACTTACCAGAGCGATGACTGCGGCGGCAGCGCCAGCGGCGGCACCTGGACCTGGAATGTCGGCTCGCTGTCTGTCGGTTCCACCGCCACCTGCCACCTGCGGGTGACCGTGGACCCGGCCGCCACAGGCAGCCTGGACAACACCGCCCGGGTGACCGCCGGTACCCCGGACCCCGACGCTACGAACAACCAGGTCACCCAAACCACGGCCCTGGCCCCCTCTGCGGACCTGAGCCTGAGCAAGACCGCCTCCCGGCCCAGCGCCCGGCCCGGCGATACGGTGGTCTTCACCATCGTGCTCACCAACGACGGCCCCAGCGACGCGGTCGGCGTGCAGGTGACGGACCTGCTGCCTGCGGGCTTCGCTTATGTTGCCCACACGGTGGACCAGGGCACTTATGACCCCCTCACGGGCGTGTGGGATGTAGGCACTGTGGCCGCGGGAGCCAGCCTGACCTTGCGCCTCACGGCCACCGCGCAGGCCGGGCCGCACACCAACACCGCGGAGGTCACCGCCGCGGATACGCCGGACCCCGATTCCACCCCCGGCGACGCCGCGGGCGACGATTACGCCCAGGTCACCGTGCCCGTGGTCTTCGACCCGCCCCTGGGCTTTAAATCCGTGGAGAACGACTGGCCCACCCTGGTCTGGCGCATGGTGTGGCTCAACCCCGACAACGCCACCGCGCTGGGCGTGTTCATCGTCGACCCCCTGCCCCCGGGCGTGGCCTACATTACCGGCAGTTTGACCTGCACGGGCCAGGGCGCGACGGTGGTGCATACCTGCGTGTACAACCCGGCCCAGAACCGCATCGAAGTGCAGGCCGACATCGCGCCCGACCCCGGCATCACCGACCCCGACGCGGCGGCCAACGCCCTGGTCATCGCCTTCCGCACCACGGTGACCGGCGATGTGGCCCGGGTGACCAACCGCGGGGAGGGCTTTTGGGACCAAAACGGCGACGGCCTGGTGGATGACCGGGACCCCAATGTGGCGGACGCCCAACCCGTGCGCACGGACCCGGCCACGGCTTACCGTCCCGAGCTGCCGGCCACGGGATTCCCGCCGGGGCGGGTGACGGTGCTGCCGCCCCAGCCCGCGGCCTACGCGGCCCTGCCCGGCCTGTGGCTGGAAATCCCGCGCTTGGGGCTGCAGGCCCCCATTTGGGGCGTGACCCTCGACGACGATTTGGCCTGGCTGCAGGATGTGGGCTGGGTGCAAGAAAGCGCCTTCCCCGGCCAGTTCGGCAACAGCGTGCTCACCGCGCACAACATCTTGGCCACGGGCACGCCGGGGCCCTTCTTCGGCCTGGACCGGCTGCGCTGGGGCGACGAAGTGCGGGTGCACCTCGACGGCGCGGTTTATATCTACGCGGTGCGGGAAGTGACCCGGGTCTCGCCGTATGACCTGCGGCCCCTGGCCCCGCGTGACGACGGCTACGCCTGGCTCACCCTGCTGACCTGCGCGAACTACGACCCCCAGGCCGAGGTCTATCGCCAGCGGCTGGTGGTGCGGGCCGTGCTGCTGCAGGTGGTGGAGGCGCGGTGAAGCGCCCGGCAGGCCGCCCCAAGGATGAAGCCGCGGATGAAATGAAAAAACCGCGGAAAAACACGGATAAACGCGGATGAACGCGGAAGAAAAACGGCAGGGCCCGGTAGGGGCGCACGGCGGTGCGCCCGGGACAGCCCGGCAGGGCACCACGCCCCCCGTCCCCTATGAGGGGAAGGGGGGCCACGGGGGGAAGGGGTTCACGACACGGCGAGGGACCCGGTAGGTGCGCCCGGCGAGGATGTAACCGCGGATGGACGCGGATAAACGCGGATGAAAAAGAGCAGTCAGCGGTCAGCAGGGAGCAATGAGCCCAGCAGGGGCGCATGGCGGTGCACCCGGGGCAGCCCGGCAGGGCAGCACGCCCCCCGTCCCCTATAAGGGGAAGGGGGGCACGGGGGAAGGGGTTCACGAGACGGCCGCGGTAGGGGCGCCCGGCGAGGATGCAACCGCGGATGGACGCGGATAAACGCGGATGAAAAAGAGCAGTCAGCGGTCAGCAGGGAGCAATGAGCCCGGCAGGGGCGCATGGCGGTGCGCCCGGGGCGACCGACAGGGCACCACGCCCCCCGTCCCCTATGAGGGGAAGGGGGGCCACGGGGGGAAGGGGTTCACGACACGGCCGCGGTAGGGGCGACCCGGCAGGTCGCCCCAAGGATGAAGCCGCGGATAACCGCGGATGAAATGAACAAACCGCGGAAAAACACGGATGAACGCGGAAGAAAAACGGCAGGGCCCGGCAGGGGCGCCCGGCGGTGCGCCCGGGGCGACCCGACAGGGCGCCATGCCCCCCGTCCCCTATGAGGGGAAGGGGGCCACGGGGGGAAGGGGTTCACGACACGGCCGCCGCAGGGAGCCGGGGCCGCGCGCAGCCCTTCCCCCTTACGAAGGGGGAGGGGGATGAGGCCCGGCCCTACTGGCCCAACATGCCCTCGAGCAAATACTCCACGGCCATGGTGTGGCTGCACCGCCCCCGGGATTGGAAGAACGCGCAGCCGCAGGTCCACCGGCCCCGGTCGTAAGTCACCCGGTGCACGCTGTTGTTGCCTTGAATTTCCACTTCCAGCCGCAGGAACTTGAAGCGTTCGCGCTCCTGGGCGTATTGCTTGGCCTTTTGCATCTTGCGAATGAGGGCCGAATCCATACGAGCCTCCTTAGGGGTGGGAATCGCGGGCCGGCGCGTTCAATCGTCGCAGCCCAGCCGTTTCAACGCGCGCTGAATTTTTTGGCGATGCTTGTCTTTGCGCGCGCCCAGCTCGCGGGCGCGGCGCAAGTGTTGGCAGGCTTCCTGGGTACGGCCCTGGGGCCGCAGGCAATCCCAGGCGTAGTGGTAGTGGGTGAGCGGGTCCCGGTCGTGCAGGGCCAGGGCCTGGCGAAAGGCATCCTCGGCCTCGGCATAGCGCCGGCCGCGGGCCAGCAGGCCGCCCAGGGCGGAAAGGAGCAGCGCACGCGCCCGTGCGGCGCGCGCCTGCTGCAAGCCGTCCTCCAGAATCTCCCGGGCCCGGTCGTGGTGGCCCAGGCGTTCCTCCATGAGGGCCCAGGCCTGCCATAGGGGGGCGTTGGTGGGGTCGGCCTGGGTGCCTTTTTGGAACAGTTCCCGGGCCCGGTCGTGGTGGCCCAAGCGGGCTTCCATGAGGGCCCAGGCCTGCCATAGGGGGGCGTGGGTAAGATCAGCCTGGGTGCCTTTTTCGAAGAGCTCCCGGGCCCAGTGGCGGTCCAAGGAATCCTCCATGAGGTCCCAGGCCTGCCAGGTG
>JALSPJ010000280.1 GCA_026985995.1 Anaerolineales bacterium | reverse complement strand
GCCTCACCCGCTGGGGCGATGTGGAAGATGTGCTCGACGGCATCCAGGCCGCGGAAGAAGCCGGCCTCACGCCCATCAAAATCAACGCGGTGGTGGTGCGCGGTTACAACGAGGACGATGTGGTGGAGCTGGCCGGGCTCACTTTGGACCGCCCCTGGCAGGTGCGTTTCATCGAAATGATGCCCTTCGCCGGCGCCACCGAGGTGCAGCGCGCGCTGGTGGTCACCACCGCGGAGATGCTGGAACGCCTGCACGCGGCTTATGGCGCGGTGGAACCGGTGGACGGTGGCCGCCTGGATGGCGAAGCCCGGCTCTATCGTTTGCCCCAGGCCCGGGGCACCGTGGGCTTCATCTCGACCATCAGCCAGCCTTTTTGCGCCTCGTGCACCCGGGTGCGGCTCACGGCTGACGGCCATTTGCGCCTGTGCCTGTTGCGGGAGAAGGAAATCGACTTGCTTACGCCCCTGCGCCAGGGCGCGGACCGGGAGACCCTGCGCCGGATGATTACCGACGCGCTGTGGGCCAAACCCTGGGGCCACGGCCTGGCCCAGGGCGAAATTCCCCTCAACCGCACCATGAGCCAGATTGGGGGTTGACAAACCCGGCCAATGCGCTATACTTGCGGCACCATGGACGGCCAACGCAACGACCCGACGGCCCGGATTTTGGGCCTGATGATTATCATGATGATGCGCCCCGGTGCAAGCACCGCTACCGGGGGTCGGGTCGTTTAAGCGACGCCCAAAAGGCCCCGTTTGGTTCGCAACGCCCCCGGTAGTCGCCGGGGGCGTTTTGTATTCCCGGCCCAGGAGGTGCACTCATGCCCGGCCCTACCCCTGCTGCCCCCGCCTGGAATGACGCCACCACCGCGGTGCACGGCCGTCGCGGCGACAACCCCTACGCGGCCGTGGCCGAGCCCTTGGTGGCGACCGCCACTTATTATTTCCGCGACAGCCAGGAATTGCGCACCTTTCGCACCGCGCCCGAGGCCCTGGCCCCCGCGCCGGGGGTGGCCCGCCAGGAATATGGCCGCTACGGCAACCCCACGGTGCAGGCCGCGGAAGCCCGCCTGGCCGCGCTGGAAGGCGCGGAGGACGCGCTGCTGACCGCTTCGGGCATGGCCGCGGTCACCCTCACCCTGCTGGCTTTGCTGCGCCAGGGCGACCACCTCATCATCACCGACGACGCCTACCGCCGCACCCGCCAGTGGGCCCAGGAGTGGCTGCCTCGCTGGGGCGTGGCGGTGTCGGTGGTGCCCCTCAACGATTTTGCCGCGCTGGAACGGGCCATCACGCCCCGCACCCGGGTGCTGTTTTCCGAAACGCCCACCAACCCCTTCTTGCGGGTGCTGGACCTGCCCCGCTGGGTGGAACTGGCCCGGGCCTACGGCCTGACCACGGTGCTCGATACGACTTTTGCCACGCCCCTGCACTTGCGCCCCCTGGCTTGGGGGGTGGACTATGTGGTGCATTCGGCCACCAAGTATTTGGCCGGGCATCACGATTTGCTGGCCGGCGCGGTGCTGGGCCGTCGGGACGCGTTGGAGCCCCTGCGCGCCCTGCAAGGCACTCTGGGCGCCATTGCCGCGCCCCAGGTGGCGCATCAACTGTTGCGGGGGCTCAAAACCCTGCCTTTGCGGGTGCGGCAGCAAACGGCTACCGCGGCCCGCGTGGCGCGCTTTTTGGAGGGTCATCCGGCCGTGGAGCGGGTGTGGTACCCCGGCCTGCCCAGCCACCCGGACCACGGGGTGGCCCGGCGGGTGCTGCGGGATTTCGGCGGGGTGGTGACCTTCACCCTGCGGGGCGACCTGGAGGCCGCGCTGACTTTCGTCGATGCGCTGCGCATTCCTCTCATGGCGCCTTCGTTGGGCGGGGTGGAAACGCTGGTTTCGCCCGTGGCGTTGATGTCCTTCGACGCGTACACGCCCGAAGAGCGGGCCGCGTTGGGCATTCGCGATAGCCTCATCCGGCTGGCCGTGGGAATCGAAGACGCGGACGACCTGCTGGCCGACCTGGAGCAGGCCCTGGCCCGGGTGGCGGCCAGGGTGCGGGTGGGGGCGCGGCAGCCCCTGGTGTCGGCTTGAGGGCCTGAACCTTGGCGGTGTTCGGGCGGTTCCTCTTTTTTGGGCCCAACTTAGGTCCTGACTTCAGGAATTGCCGCGTTGAAGGTTTGTCTATAGGGTATAATACCACCAGAGGTGGTTATATCGCCACTTATAGTGGTGGTATACTTGCTGTGCGAGGTATCTATCTCATGTTGGAACCCCTGTTGGGCTCTACCCATGCCGAATACATCCTCCTTTTTTTGCTGGCTCGCGAAGAAGGCTATGCTTCGGAGATTGCGCGTTTTTTTGGTGTAAGCCTTTATGGTATTCAGAAGCAACTGGATCGTTTAGAATCTGGTGGCGTACTTGTCAGCCGGAAGGTAGGGCGCACCCGTGTATACACCTTCAACCCACGTTACCCTTTTCTGGACGAACTGAAGGCGCTGCTGGAAAAAGCCCTGACCTTTTATCCCGAAGAAATCCACCAACGGTTGTTGTATAACCGTCGTCGCCCTCGTCGTCGGGGAAAACCATTATGAAGCCCATCGGCCAGATGACCCAGTTGGAATTGGCTGCTTTTGTGCAAGAACATTTGCGTCAACGAGGCATTGATTCGGTGCTTACGGGCGGAGCAGCGGTGATTCTCTACAGTCGGAACCGTTATGTGTCCAGAGATATCGATTTGATCACCCTGGCCGTTGTACGCCGACAGGTTTGCGTCAGGTGATGGCGGAATTGGGTTTTGTGGAAGAAGGACGGCATTTTGTGCATCCTAAGAGCCCTCACATTGTTGAGTTTCCCGCCGGGCCTTTGGCTGTGGGTGGAGAACCGGTACGAGAGGTGCGTGAGATTGCCCTCAGCACAGGGCGGCTTAAGGTAATTTCTCCTACGGATTGTGTGAAAGACCGCTTGGCCGCTTTTTACCATTGGGGGGATCGACAAGCGTTGGTACAAGCGATTCTTGTGTGCCGCCATCAGTCAGTAGATCTGGACGAAGTGGCCCGTTGGTCCCATGTTGAGGGAGCCAAAAGACAGTTTGATATCTTCCTGAATTTAGAAGGGCGGACATGATGCCAAACCGAGAATCGGGTGATTTAGCCTCACGGTCCGCGCTTATCCCCTAAAAAAGGGGATGCTTATCGAATAGCGTTTCCTTCTTCTTCATCCTCACCCAGCAGGTAGAGGGCTTCCCGGGGATGATTTTGGCCCTTCCCCTTGGGGTGGTATACTTGGAATGACCCTGGGCCGTGGCCGGCCGACGCGGCGCGCGTCGGCCGGTGCGCGTGCCGGCGCGGCGCGCGGCCGGTCCAACCGGAGGTGTTCCCCATGAAGCAACTGTGGAAGACGCGCGGCCGCTGGCTGGTCGCCGCGGTGGTGTTGGTGGCCGCGGTGGCCGGTGGGCTGTGGTGGCGCCGCTCGCAGGCCGGGCCCGACGCGCAGACCCGGGCCGTGCTCGAGCGCATGTTGGACGGCTGGACCCGCTGGCAGTCGGTGGCCGGTGAGGCGGTGGTGCTGTTCATCGACAAGGATGGGCAGCAGCAGGGCTTTCGGGAGCGCTTCATTGTGCAAAAGCCGTTTTTGGCCCGTTTTGAGGTGCTGGACTATGAGGGGCAGGCGGTGCAAGGGGTGTGGATGACCGACGGGACGACGATTTATTTTTTCCGGCCCGGGCAGGGGTATCACGAAAGTGATTTGCGGGGGAACCTGGCCGAGCGGGAGCAGCAACTGCCCCGCACCTGGCAGGACCTGCCCCGAGGCCAGGAGGTGCAGCACCCCTTCCAGGCTGAAATCCCCTCGCCCGTGGCGCAGTTCATTTTCCCCCTGAGCTTTGTGCGCAAGGCCCCGGGGGTGACTTATCGCCTGGAGGAAGAGGCGACGCTGCTGGAGCGGCCGGTGTGGATTTTGACCATCGAAGACCCGCAGAACAAGATGGAAGAGCGGCTGTGGGTGGACCAGGCCACCGGGGTCGTGCTGCGTTATGTGCAACTGCTCGAGGGGCAGCCCCGGGTGCGTTACGATATGCTCATGTTCGTGGTCGACGAGCCGTGGGATGAGGTGTGGTTCGCGCCCAAGGCCGGGCAGGGAATTGAGTAGCCTTTGACCGGGTTTGGGGTTGTAATCTATGGCCTGTGCCCGGTGACTTTCGGCATCTCATGTTGGCTTAAGACTGGGCTGAAACGCCCGTCCGTGGTAAAATGCGACCCGTTCCAAACATCTTTCATCGCTTGATGCCAGGAGCAGTGAGATGGAACCGACCTGGGTGTTCATCGGCGTGTTTTTCTTGCTGGCGCCTATCCTGGCCGCCGCGCCCATTGTCATTGGCCACTATTTGGGCCCGCACAAGCCCAACCCCATCAAGAACGATGTGTACGAATGCGGCCTGAAGACGGTGGGCGACGCCTGGGTGCGCTTCAAGGTGCAGTATTATCTGTTCGCCCTGGTGTTTTTGATTTTCGATGTGGAATTGGTGTTCCTCTACCCGTGGGCCGTGGCGTATGACATGTTGCCGACTTTTGCCGTGCTGGAGGGCCTGCTCTTCATTATCATGCTCTTGGCGGCCCTGGTATACGCGTGGAAGCGCGAAGCCCTGGATTGGTACGATTAGGGCGGATGGCCGTGGGCGCATCCGTCCTATTTTGTGACGACCCGGAGGAAGGGTAATGAGTTTCTTGCAGAACCCTGCCGTCATCGTCGAGTGGCTCTACAACTTGCTGGTGGGCTGGGGGCTTTCCCCGGCCTTGACGCAGGTGGTGCTCTATGTGTTGGGCGCGTTGGCCCTGGCCACCGGGCCCTTGCTGTGGGTGATTTTCCTCATCTGGTTCGAGCGCAAGGCCGTGGCCCGCATTCAAGACCGCTTAGGGCCCAACCGGGTGGGGCCTTATGGCCTGCTGCAACCCTTTGCCGATGTGCTCAAGCTGCTGACCAAGGAAGACATCATCCCGGCCAAGGCCGATAAATTCCTGTATTGGATGGCCCCCATTCTGGCCCTGGCGGGGGTTATTTTGCTGTGGCCGGCCATTCCCTTAGGCAAGGGGGTGAGCGGCAATGTGAATGTGGGCGTGCTGTATCTGGTGGCCGTGGGCACGCTGAGCACCTTTGCCATTTTGGTGGCCGGGTGGTCGGCCAACAACAAATACGCGCTCTTGGGCGCGTTCCGCACGGTGGCGCAGATGATTTCGTATGAGGTGCCCATCGTGCTGTCGCTGCTGGTGCCGGTGCTGTTGGCCCGCAGCATGAATTTGCAGGACATCGTGGCCGCGCAGGATGTGTGGTTCGTGGTGGCCGCGCCCCTGGCCGCGCTCATCTTCTTCGTCGCCAGCATCGCCGAGGTGGGCCGCACGCCCTTCGACCTGTTGGAAGCCGAGTCGGAAATCATCGCCGGGTTCCACATCGAATATTCGGGCATGAAGTTCGCCATGTTCTTCGCCGGCGAGTTCCTGCACGCGTTTACCGTGGGGGTGCTTGGGGCAGTGCTGTTCTTCGGCGGCTGGCGTGGGCCCGGCGCGGAGGCTTACCCCATCCTGGGCCTGTTCTATCTGTGGCTCAAGGCTTTCATTCTGTACTTCGTCATCGTTTGGGTGCGCGGTACTTTCCCCCGCATTCGCATCGACCATTTGCTCGATTTCACCTGGAAGTTCCTCACGCCCATCGCCCTGGTGGTGTTGATGGTGACCGCGGTGCTCGACAAGGTGCTGCTGCCCATGGGCACCGGGGTGCGGGCCCTGGGGCTGCTGGTGGCCAATGGGCTCATCTGGCTGGTGGTGCAGCGGTGGCTGCAGCGCCTGGAAAAGCGGCTGGAACCGCCCCTGGTGGCCCAGCCCGGGCAGTATCCGGTGGCGCGCTATACCCCCGAGGCGCACGCCGCGGACGGCGACTGATTTGGCCCAAGGAGAGACGCGCATGGTAACGACCTTCGTCTTCGTGGTGGCAGCCGCGGTGCTGTTGGTGGCCGCG
>JALSPJ010000279.1 GCA_026985995.1 Anaerolineales bacterium | reverse complement strand
CGCGACGATGATGAACTCCAAACGCTCCAACACCCAAAAGTCCACCAGCTCTTCCGCGGGCAATTCCCCCTCGATGATGGCCAGGGGCAACGCGTTGTGGGCCACCTGCTGCACCAGGCGGGGGGTGGTGTTGGTGAAGACGCGAATCTGCACCCGGGGGAAGTAATGGTGAAAAGTGGCCAGCCAGTTCGGCAAACAGTGGGTGGAGATGGTGGGGGTGACGCCCAGGCGCAGGGTATGGTCCGTCTGCTGGTCGATTTCCATCACGCTGCTTTCGGCGGCCAGCAGCACCCAACGGGCCACCCGGGCATAGCGCAGCAGCACCTCGCCGGCCCGGGTCAGGCGCACCCCCTGGGGGGAACGCTCGAACAAGGGCGTGCCCAGCTGGGCCTCCAGCCGACGCACATGATGACTGACCGCGGGCTGCGAAAGCAGCAAGGCCTCCGCGGCTTTGTTGAAACTGCCGTGTTCGGCGACGGCCAAAAATACCCGCAGCCAAATGGGCAACAAACGGTTCACCGCGCGCTCCTGAGGCGTTGACGAGAAGATAGGGTATAAACCAGCGTAATAACCATTATAAACCACTGGGGCATACTGGAAAAGGGCGGTTTTGTCTATACTAAAGTGAAACAGCCACCTGCCAAGGGCAACCGCCCAAACCCACCCAAGGAGGCGAAGCATGGCCAAGTTTACCAATGGTTACGCGAATGTGCCATGGCTGAAACGCCAATGGCCCTGGTGGACCGCGGGTTTGCTGACCGCGACCGCGGAGATTATCAACTTCCTCTTTCTGCCGTTGGGGCACCCCAAGCACAAGTTCATCGGCGTCACCAGCGGCATGGCGCGCATGTTGGCCGGGGTGGAAACCACCCTGTTTGGCGGCAGCCTGATTGCCACCAAACCCGACTATCAGCCGGCCATTCAGTGGATCATCATCGGCGCGCTGTTGGCGGCCCTGGTGTTTGCCTGGCTGGAGCGGGAATTCCGCAGCTGGGCCAAATACCCCAAGGCCAGCTTAGGGTTCGTGGCCTTGGGCGCGTTCCTCTTCGCCTGGGGCACCCGGGTGGCCGGCGGCTGCACCCTGCACCACCTGCTGGGCGGCTTCGCGGCCATGAACCTGAAGAGCTGGGTGGTGATGCTTTCGGCCACCATCGGCGCGCTCATCGGCTTCATCATCCTGCGCAACTTCAACCTCACCCAGTTCTTCAAGAGCCAGGAGACCAAGTGGTATGTAGTGCAGGCCAAGCACCTCAAGTGGGCCGACGGCCTGAGCGCGAGCGACGAGGTGGACGAACCCTCGTGGCTGCGCACGGTGCTGTACATTTTGATGGCCGTCATTCTCATCGTCGTGCTTTACAACGCGGTGGCCGGCAATGACTTCGCCATCAAGATGGGATGGGCCGAGAGCATCGAGAAGACCAAAATCTTCAAAGGCATGCTCATCGGCAAGAACATCCCCAACATCATCATGCTGGTCATCGTAGGCGCGCTGCTGGGCATTTCGGTGGCCAAGACCGGCTTCGGCACCGAGTGCGGCCTCATCAACCCCGAATTGGGCCGGGAAGTGGAAAAGGGCGATGACTTCGCGGCCCGCCGCTGGCGCATCCCCTACTCGCTGCGCACGGTGTTCATCTCCTACCAGCCCTTTGCCGCGCTCAGCCTGCACATTTTCCTGGTCGCGCTGGTGATGTTCATCGCCTGGGCCGGCTTCGGCATCATGGAAGGGCACCACTGGGCCACCGAAGCCTTTGCCGAGAACTATGTCGGCCCCCTGGGCGCGGAATTCCACACCGTGGGCATTAGCAGCAAGAGCATCCGGGTGCAAACCACCCTGCCCATGGACATCTTCGGCGGCTTGCTGCTGGGCATCGGCACGGTGCTGATGATTGGTTGCGAATTCCGCAACTATGGCCGCACGGGCCTGCTCTACATCACCGGCTTGCTCATCTGGCCCTTCTTCTACTTAGGCTACCTGCCCTACACCCTGGCCCGCGATTTCTGGGACAATCTGATGATGAGCGCGCCCTATGCGCCTACCACTTTCGTGCCCGCACTCATCGCGCCCAAGAGCCCGGCCATCCAGATGCTCATCTACGCGCTCTACATCGCCTTCTGGGGCTACATGTTCGTCTGGGCCATGAAGCGCGGCGCGCGCAACATCGGCGTCAAAGCCGGGGACCTGTTCAAGATGTCGTCGGAAGACATGTACCTGGCCCGCCTGGAGAAGCTGGAGCGCGAGGGCCGCTTCGACGAAATCGACCGCCTGGAGAAGGAACTGGCCGAAATGGCCACCAAGTAGCCAGCCAACCACCCTCCTGCATCATCATCGCCGTAGAGGGGCGCGGGGCCATCCCGCGCCCCTCTGCGTTGAGCCCTGAGCGCGCGGCGATACGCCCAGGAGGCTAAAGCCGCGGATGCGCGCGGATGCACAAGAGCAGGGAGAGGCCAGCAGGAAGCAAGGAGCGCGGTAGGGGCGACCCGGCTGGTCGCCCAGGGAATGGAACCGCGGATCGACGCGGATGAACGCGGATGAAAAAAGCGGGGAAGCAGTCAGCAGGGCGCGCGGTAGGCGCGACCCGGCAGGTCGCCCAGGGAATGGAACCGCGGATCGACGCGGAGAACGCGGATGAAAAAGCGGGGAAGCGGTCAGCAGGGAGCGCGGTAGGCGCGCCCGGCAGGTCGCCCGCCGCGACAGGGGCGCAGCGTGCTGCGCCCAGGGACTGAAGCCGTGGAGAAACGCGGCTGACCGCGGATAAACAACATTGGTTCCCTTTGGACATCCGTCCTCCATGCCGCGTTTTCCGCGATTTTTTCGTTCGACCCGCGGCGTCACCGCGCGTTTTGTGCCGCGTCCAGCCGCCGCGCGATTTCCTGCACCCCATACATGCCCATGGCGTCCCACACCAGGGCCATGGTCTTTTGCGCCTCTTCCCGCATGCGCCGGGTGCCTGCCAGCAAAATATCCTCAATGAGGTCCGGTCGGCGGGCATAATACGCCCGGCGCTCGCGAATGGGGTCCAAAAAGGCGTTCAAGGCCCGGGCCAGGCGCTTCTTGACCTCCACATCCCCCACCTTGCCCTGGCGGTAGCGTTCCTTTAGTTCGGCCACCTCGTCCTTGTCGGGATTGAAGATATCGTGGTAGCGGAACACCACATTGGTGGGCTTGTCGGGGTCCGCGGGAATGTCGGGCCGGATGCGGGTGGGGTCCGTGTGCATGCGACGCACCTTGGCTTCCACTTCCTCGGGGCTATCGGAGAGGAAAATGGCGTTGTTCAGGCTCTTGCTCATCTTCGCCTTGCCGTAAATACCCAACAGGGTGGGCACTTCGCCGATGAGCGCCTTGGGCAGCGGGAACACTTCGCCGTACAGGCGGTTGAACCGCCGGGCAATCTCACGCGTGATTTCCACATGGGCCTGATTGTCCTTGCCCACGGGAACCAAATGCGCGCGAGGCAGCAGAATATCCGCGGCCTGCAACACCGGGTAACCCACCAGCCCAAAGGGAATGGCCTCGTCGTCCATCTGCGCGGCCCGGGCCATGTCTTTGATGCTGGGCAGGCGGGCCAGCCGGGGCAGGGTGACCAGCATCTCGAAAATCAAATTCAGCTGATAAGTCTCGGGCACCGCGGACTGCACGAAAATGACGCTTTTTTCGGGGTCAATGCCCACGGCCAGATAATCCAGCACCATTTCCCGGATGTTTTCGCGCAGTTTGGCGATATCGTCTTTGGTGGGTTTGGTGGTCAGGGTGTGCAAATCGGCGATAATGAAAAAGCACTCGTATTCGTCCTGCAAGGCCACCCGGGCCTTCAGGCTACCCACATAATGGCCCAGGTGCAATTTACCCGTCGGCCGGTCGCCGGTGAGCACCCGCAGGCGTTTGGTCGCACCGGGTTGGGGGTTGGTCATGGTGTTGCCTCCTGGGGAAAGATTTGATGGGCCGGGGTCAACCGCGTGGTGCGCGTTCGCCGTCGAGCCAGGGCCAGGTTGGTCGGGCCAAGCACAAACGCCCGCCCCACCACGGGGACGGGCGCGCTCGCGCTCGCGGTACCACCCCGCTTGGCCGCGGTCCAGGCCGCGACCCGCTCAGGGCCCGATAACGAGGGCCAACCGGCCGCCCCTACTGACCGCGCGGCGTTGGGAGCGGCGACTCCCGGGGCCATTCCCTCGCGGCGGCGCTGTCGCGGGTTCCAGCCAGGCCCAGCGACTCTCTGAAGCCCGCTCGCCAGGTACTCATCCCGTTCTGCGTCGTTGCCAAAACCCGTGTGGCCGTAGTGTAGTCAAAAGCGGGCGGCGCGTCAAGGTTTGGCGCCCGGCGGCGCGCCGGGGGATGAAGCCGCGAATGCACGCGGATAATCGCGGATGAACGACAGCGGTCAGCGCTCAGCAGACAGCAGGGAGCGGGGAGCGCGGTAGGGGCGCCCGGGAAGGGAGCCGCGGATGCACGCGGATAATCGCGGATAAAAAAAAGAAGAAACCACGGATGCGCACAGATGGACACAGAAAAAAGACGGCAGGGCGCGCGGTAGGGGCGACCCGGCTGGTCGCCCGCCACGGTAGGGCGCCGCGCGCTGCACCCGGGAGGATGAGGCCGCGGATGCACGCGGATAACCGCGGATAAAATGAAAAACCACGGATGAACACAGAAAAACACGGAAGAAAGATAGCAGGCAGCAGACAGCAGGGAGCAACGCGCGGCCCCTGCCAACTTCCAACCCCCAACCACCAACTTCCAACCACCAACTTCTAACCCCCACCCCCCACCTCCCGGGGGAAGAGAAACTCCCGCAACACCGCGGTGGCAAAGCCGCCCTTGGGCAGGGTGAAGGTAAACACCAGCCCATCGGGCGGCAACGGCTCCAGGTGCAAATCGGCCAGCCACAGCCGGGCCACCCGGCGGGTGCCTTTGACCCGGGCCCGGCGAAAATCATCCAGGGTCAGGCCCTCGGCAGCCAACAGCTCGGCTTCCAGCGCGCCGGCTTCGTGCTCGGCGGGCCACATTTTGTAACCGAAAATGGGCCCCGTGAAGTGAATGCGGCCCTGGGCATACCGCTCGGCCTCGGCCTGGGGGTCTTCCACCACGAACATGCCGCCCGTGTCGGCCTTTTGGGCGATGTCGCCCCGCAGCAGGCGGGTGAACCACCCCTGGGCCACCCGCTGGGCCAGGTAGCGGTTGAACAGCGCGGCCTGATACGCAGAAACCAGCAGGCTGCGCAGCCACTTTTTGCGCGGCCCCCGCCCCTCGATGACGGCCCGGCCCCGTTGGGGGTTGTCGCCCTGGCGGCCAAAGCGCTGCGGCCCGTAGTAATTGGGCACGCCGGTGCGACGCAGCCGCTCGGCAATGGCCTGGGCCTGCTGCCAGGCCTGGAGCGGCACCCCGCGGGCCACGATGCGAAAGCGATTGCCTCGCAAATGGCCGGTGCGCAGTTTGTGGGGGTGTCGCCGGGCCCAGTGGATGGTCACCTCGGGCAGCGCGGCCCGGGCGCGGCGCAACACTTCCTCGGGGTTCGGGTGCGGTACTGAAAAGGTCTGGGTGGTCACCGCGTGGCGGTCCTTGAGCCCGGCCAGGCCAATGTGCTCGGGAGGCACCCCAAAGGCCTGGGCCAGCCGCTCCCGCACCGCGGCGCTGGTGAGGCCGCGCTTGGTGAGGCGCACAAAAGTATGCTCGCCGTGACCGGCCGGGTCGTAGGCCGGGATTTCCTCGACCACAAAGTCTTCGGGCCGGGCGCGCAGCACCGCGGCAAAGCGCGGCAAATCGGCCGCGATGCGCGGCAGCTCGTGCCAAAAAGCCTGAGGCAACATGCGTGCGCTGCTCCTGCGGACGGTGAAAAGGCTGCCTGGCCGCGAGTCGGGTTCCCCAAAGCAGCACCCGAGCGCCGGGGCAAGGCCCGAGCGAACGCGGCCCCCGCCCGGCTCGCGGCCATTATACCCCGGCATGGGCGCAGCCTCCTTCCTCGGGCAAACCCCAGCCCCCGTTTCGCAAAGCCCCGACCAGCGCGGTGCATGAAAAACCCTTTCATGCGCCTATGGTAAAATAGAAATGCGCGTGGCGCGCCATCGCAGAACGGCGAGGCGGTGATGGGTGAAATCGGTTTGGATTTTTGGAACGCCAATAGCCCGCTGATTTGGTTCCTCTACGGCCAGGTCTTCTTCCTCTTGGGCAGCTTGATTTTCACCCAAGCCGGGCGCCTTTCGCGCCTGGCCCTGGCTCGCGGCCTGCCCCGGTTGGCCGCGTTTGGTTTTTTCCACGGCCTGTATGCCTGGGGCTATCTCTTCGTCCCCCTGGGGGTGCCCTTTTTGCCCGGGCTGGACCTGGCGCCGGGGCTACGGGTCCTGCGCCTGTTCCTCATGGCCCTGTCCTTCGCCATGCTGCTCAGTTTTGGCCGTCGTTTGCTCGACGACGAAGAGACCACCCCCTGGTTTGCCAGCCGACCCTGGGCCTGGAGCCTGGTGCTGTTTTGGCTGTTCAGCGCGCTGGGCATCGCCTGGGCCGAACGCCTGCCCTTCTACACCGCGCTCGACACCGCGGACGCGCTGGCGCGCTACATTCTGGCCCTGCCCGCTGGCCTGACCGCGGCCTACGGCCTGCGCCACCACGCGCTGCGCTACATCCGTCCTTTGGGCGTCGAGCGCATTTACCGCACCCTGCGGGTGGCCGGCGTTTCCCTGGCCGCCTTGGGCGGGTTGTGGCCCCTCTTCGCGCCGGCCGCGCCCTTCTTCCCCGCCCAATGGGTCAACCGGGAGCTGTGGATGCAGTTGCTCTCCATCCCCCCCGAGGCCAGCATTACCCTGGTGGGCGGCCTGCTGGCGTGGTCCTTCCTGCGGGGCATGGAAGTCTTCGTGGTCGAAACCCAGCGCCGGCTGGACCACATGGAACTGCAGCACATCCAGAGCCAGGAGCGGGAACGCATTGCCCGGGACCTGCACGACGGCGCGCTGCAGCAAGTGTATGCCGCGGGGTTGCTGGCCCGGGCCCTGGAACGCCAGGTGCCCGAGCCCTTGCGCCCCGAGGTGGAACGCATCACTGCCGCGCTGGATGCGGCCACCAAGGAAATGCGGCGCTTGCTGCACGAGTGGTCGCCCAAAATGCATGTGGCCGATATGGAACGCGCGCTGCAAAACCTGGTCAACGAAGCCCAGCACATCTCGGGCACCGAAGTGCGCTTCCACAGCAACGGCAGCCCGCCTCCCCTGGACCCCAAACGCGCGGTGCATGTCATCGCCTTCGTGCGCGAGGCCCTCTCCAACGCCATCCGCCACGCGCGCACGCCCTACATCGATGTGCGCCTCAACCGCCGTGGCGCGTACATGGTGGTGTGCGTCGAAGACCATGGCCGCGGCATGCCCACAGACCTCAAGCCCGGCTTTGGCCTCAAGCACATGCAAGAACGCGCCCTGCTGCTGGGCGGCCGCATGATGCTGCGCGCCGGCCAAAACGGCGGCACCCGCGTCGAGCTGTGGGTGCCCCTCAGCCACTGGTCCATCAACGGCCAGGGCCCACCGGCAACCCCAACGCCCGCGCCCGAGACGCCCGGCGAAGCCCCCGAAGCCACGCCGCGGCTTTCCCCCGAAGGAGGCCCCGTATGACCCTGCGCATCTTGCTGGTCGACGACCACGAAGTAGTACGCTTAGGCCTCAAAGCCCTCATCAACGCCGAACCCGACCTGGAAGTGGTGGCCGAGGCTGGCACCGCGGAAGAAGCCGTGCGCCAATACCTGCTCCATCGGCCCGATGTGGTGGTCATGGACCTGCGCCTGCCCGACCACAGTGGCCTGGAAGCCGCGCGGCGCATTCGCGAACGCTACCCCAACGCGGCCATCGTGCTGCTGACCTCCTTCGTCAACGAGGCGTTCGTCGCCCAGGCCTTGCGGGTGGGCGTGCAGGGCTATGTGCTCAAAGAAGTGGGCGGCGACGAACTGCTGCGGGTGGTACGGGCCGTGGGCCGGGGCGAAACCCTGCTGGATGTCGATTCCGCCGGCGAGCTGCTGGCCCGGGCCGACCTGCAGCAAACCGGCCAGGATACCCCCTTCGCCGGCCTTTCCCCCCGGGAAATGGAAGTGCTGGCCCTGGTCTCCCGGGGCCTGAGCAACCGGGAAATTGGCCAGCGCCTGCGCCTGAGCGAAGGCACCGTGCGCAATTATGTCAGCACCATCATGGAAAAACTCAACTTTCGCAACCGGGTGGAGCTGGCCACCTACGCGGTCAAACATCGCATTAGCGATTGGGTGCCTTACTTGAGCGAAGATTGATGGTTATGGCGGCGTGATGCCGCCTTTCTTTTTCTCTCTGCCCCGCGCCCGGCTGCGGGGTCGGCCCTGCCTTTGGGGTTGGGGGAACCGGCTCCGCGCGGGCCATTCCCGAAGCAGGAGGCAACGCGCATGAACCCCACCAGCGCCGTCAACTGGACCGAAGTGGCCTATTACATGCTGCTCTCGCGGCATTTGGACGAACTGGAAGAGCAGGAACTCACCCCCCAGGGCAAGGTCAAATACCAGTTTTCGGCCAAGGGGCACGAACTGGTGCAGGTGCTCACCGCACGACTGCTCACCCACCCCCACGACGCGGCCACCGTATATTACCGCTCCCGGCCCTTTGTGCTGGCCAGCGGCCTCACCGCCGGCGAAGCCCTGGCCGCCAACATGGCCAAAGCCACCCCGCCCAGCTGGGGCCGCGATACCGGCGTCATGTTCCACCTGCCCCGCCGCGAGCGGGCCACGGTGCTGCCCTCGTCGGGCGATGTGGGTGCCCAATACCCCACCGCGGCCGGCTGGGCCCAGGCCATTCGCTATCGGGTGCGGGTGCTGCACCACGAAGATTGGCAGGGCGCCATCGCGGTGGCCATGGGCGGCGACGGCAGCGTGGCCAGCAACGGCTTTTGGGCCGCGCTCAATGTGGTCACCCCCCAAAAACTCCCCATGCTCTTCGTTATCGAAGACAACAAATACGGCATCTCGGTCACCAGCGACTTGCAAGTGCCGGGCGGCAACATCGCCGCCAACCTCAAAGCCTATGGCAACCTGCGCCTGTGGGACGGCCCGGGCTACGAGCCCGCCGAGACCCTGCGCATTTTGCAGGAAGCCATCGCCCATGTGCGCTCGGGCGCAGGACCGGCCCTGGTGCGCCTGCGGGTTCCCCGCCTCAGCGGCCATACCTTCACCGACAACGCGGCCTACAAACCCCCCGAAGAGCGCGAGGCTGAGGCCCAAATGGACCCCCTGCGGCACCTGCGGGAATTCCTGCTGGAACAAGGCATTTTCACCCCCGGGGATTGGGACGCGCTGGTGCAACGGGTGCGGGACGATGTGCGTCAGGCCCTAAGCTGGGCCGAGGCCCAACCCGAGCCGGACCCTGCGCAGGTGCGCACGCATGTGTTCTTCGAGGGGCAGGCACCCCAAATGGGCGGCTTGCGGCCCGAAGGCGCGCTCATCCCCCTGGGGGGTGCGGAGCCCCAACCCACCAACCCCAAACGGCGCACCAACTTCGTCGACGCGGTGCTGCGGGTGCTCGACACCGAGATGGAAATCAACCCCCGCATCGCGGTCTTTGGCGAAGATGTGGCCGTCAAGGGCGGCGTGCACGGCGCCACCCGGGGCCTGCTGCAAAAATACGGCCCCGAGCGCGTCTTCGACACTTCCCTCAACGAAGTGGGCATCGTGGGCCGGGCCGTGGGCATGGCCCTGGCCGGTTTGCTGCCCGTGCCCGAAATCCAGTTCCGCAAATACGCCGACCCGGCCCGGGAGCCCATCCACGACTTAGGCTTCTTGCGCTGGCGCACGGCCAACCAGTTCGCCGCGCCCGTGGTGCTGCGCATCCCCGTGGGTTATGGCAAAGTGACCGGTGACCCGTGGCACAGCTTCAGCGCGGAGCAGGAATTCGTGCACATGTTCGGCTGGCGCATCGCCTACCCCAGCAACGCGGCCGACGCCGCGGGGCTCATGCGCAGCGCGCTGCGGGGCGACGACCCGGTCATCTTCCTGGAGCACCGGGCCCTGCTCGACACCGCGGTGGCCCGCCGCCCGTACCCCGGCGACGACTATTGCCTGCCCTTCGGCCAGGCCGCGCGGCTGCTCGAGGGCGACCGCCTCACGGTGGTCACCTGGGGAGCCATGGTGCCCCGGGCCGTCGAGGCCGCGCGCGCCTTCCCCGGCCAGGTGGAAGTGCTGGACCTGCGCACCCTCATCCCCTGGGATGTGGACGCGGTGCTGGCCAGCGTGCGCAAGACCGGCCGGCTGCTGGTGGTGCACGAAGACGGCCTCACCGGCGGCTTTGGCGGCGAGATTGTGGCCGTGGTCACCGAGCAGGCCTTCGAGTGGCTCGACGCGCCCGTGCGGCGGGTCGCCGCGGCCGATGTGCCCGTGCCCTACAACATCGATCTGATGCACGCGGTGGTGCCCACCGCGGCGCGCATCCGCACGGCCATGGAGGCGCTGCTGGCCTTTTGAGGCTGCCGCGCGGCCCAGGGCTTTCCCAAATACACATAAAATCACACAGAGGCTCGGGGAACGCGGAGAAACGGGAGAAGTTATTCTCGCTGTGTTCTCTGTGTCTCCGTGTGAAATTTAATGTTGTTGATGCCGTTGGTGTGAGAAAAAGAGAAAGCCCTGACGCGCGGCCCCGCGGCCTTGCCCTCCCGCGAGGGCTGTGGTAGACTTGGGCCAATGCGCCTTGCGCGCCAACACAATTGCATAGCGGCACTCTTATCCAGAGAGGCGGAGGGACCGGCCCGACGAAGCCTCGGCAACCGGCCGCCGCTGCTGTAGCCAGGGGGTTCCACAAGGCCGCAGCGCGGGGGTCAAGGTGCCAATTCCGGCAGACGGAGTTCTGGGAGATAAGAGGGCAGCCGCGCTTGCCTTGGCATGTGTGGCCCTTCTCTGTCTTCCCAGGGAGGGCCTTTTTGTTTCCTCCTCCCGCCGCACGCATCTTTGCAGTAAGGAGTAGAGCCATGCTCTCGTTCATGCAATCCCCGTCCACCCTGTTCACCTCCGAATCGGTCACCGAGGGGCACCCCGACAAGATGTGTGACCAGATTAGCGACGCGGTGCTCGACGCCTGTCTGGCCCAAGACCCCCGCTCCCGGGTGGCGTGCGAAGTGGCCACCAAAACGGGCTTCGTCATGCTCTTTGGCGAAATTACCACCCGGGCCCAAATCGACTTCGACGAACTGGCCCGCCAGGTCATTCGCGAAATCGGCTACGACAGCAGCGACAAGGGCTTCGACGCCAGCACCGCGGGGGTGCTGGTGGCCATCTCCAAACAATCGCCCGACATTGCCCAGGGGGTGGACCAGGCCTTAGAGGTGCGCAGCCGCCTGACCGACGAAGAAGTGGCCCGCATTGGCGCGGGGGACCAGGGCATGATGTTCGGCTTTGCCTGCAACGAAACGCCCACCCTGATGCCCATGCCCATCTATTTGGCTCACAAGCTCACCCGCCGCCTCACCGAGGTGCGCAAGCAGGGCATTTTGCCGTGGCTGCGGCCCGACGGCAAGGCCCAGGTGACGGTGGAATATGCCTACGGCCAACCCAAACGGGTGCACACGGTGCTGGTCAGCACCCAGCACGCGCCCGATGTGGCTTACGAAGAGATTCGCGCCGGCGTCATCGAGCATGTCATCAAGGCCGTCATCCCGGCCGAGATGTTGGACGACGACACCCGCTATCTGGTCAACCCCACGGGCCGCTTCGTCATCGGCGGCCCCATGGGCGACGCGGGCATGACCGGCCGCAAAATCATCGTCGATACTTACGGCGGCATGGGGCGCCACGGCGGCGGCGCGTTCAGCGGCAAGGACCCGACGAAGGTGGACCGCTCGGGCGCCTATGCCGCGCGCTGGGTGGCCAAGAACATCGTGGCCGCCGGCCTGGCCGACCGCTGCGAAATTCAAATTGCCTATGCCATCGGCGTGGCCGAGCCCGTCAGCATCCACATCGAAACCTTCGGCACGGGCCGCATTCCCGACGAGGACATCGAGCGCTTGGTGCGCGAGCACTTCGACCTGCGGCCCGGGGCCATCATTCGGGAGCTGGATCTGCTGCGGCCCATCTATCGTCAAACCGCAGCCTACGGCCACTTTGGCCGCGATGACATCGACCTGCCCTGGGAACGCACCAACAAAGCCGAAGAACTGCGCCAGGCCGCGGGGCTGGACAAGGTCCCGGCCTGAGGCCCCGGTCGGCCGTACCCTTTCCCCCACCCCAAACCAAAAGGGCGGCTCGTGTGCAGCCGCCCTTGGTCTTTCTGCCGGGTTCCCCCAGGCTCACAAACGCTCGACGATGTATTGCACCGCTTCGCCCACCGTGGTGATGCTCTGCGCGTCTTCGTCCGAAATCTCCGCACCGAATTTGTCTTCCAGCGCCATAATCAGTTCCACCAGGTCCAGGGAATCGGCCTCCAGGTCCTCCCGAAAGCGGGCGTCCATGGTCACTTGCTCGGGGTCCACCCCCAGCAAATCGACGATGATGTCCTTGATTTGCTCGAAAACTTCCTGTTCTTTGCTCATGTCAAATCCTCCTTCAGGAAGGAAATGGGATTGCCCAAATTGTATCACACCCGGGGCTATGGTAAGATTGCCCCAAACTGCACCTCGGGCTGCCCAAGGCGTCCGTAGGGAGGAAACACCGCTTGATGCCCGAAGTTACGCCCACCGGACGGCGCAAGGACGAACACTTGCGCATCAATTTGGAAGAAGATGTGCGCTCCGCGCTCAGCACGGGGCTGGCGCGCTACCGCTTCGTGCATCAGGCCCTGCCCGAAATCAACCTGGAAGATGTGCGCACAGACCTGAAGCTGTTTGGCCGCACCCTGGCCGCACCGCTGCTCATCTCGTCCATGACCGGCGGCACCGCGGAAGGGGCGCGCATCAACCGCCATCTGGCCGAGGCCGCGCAAATGGTGGGCGTGGCCTTGGGCGTCGGTTCCCAACGCGCCGCGCTGGAAACCCCCCAGGCCGCGGCCACTTTTCGCGTGCGCCGCTTCGCGCCCGATGTGCTGCTCTTCGCCAACCTGGGCGCGGTGCAACTCAACTATGGCTATGGGGTGGAACACTGCCGGCGGGCCGTGGACATGATTGAAGCCGACGCGCTCATTTTGCACCTCAACCCCCTGCAAGAGGCCTTGCAACCCGAAGGCGACACCCGCTTCGCGGGGCTGCTGCGCAAAATCGAAGCCGTGGCTCGGGCCTTAGAAGTGCCCGTGGTGGTCAAAGAAGTGGGCTGGGGCCTCAGCCCCCGGGTGGCCCGGCAGCTGGCCAACGCCGGCGTGGCCGCGCTGGATGTGGCCGGCGCGGGGGGAACTTCGTGGAGCCAGGTGGAAATGCACCGCGCGCCCGATGCGCATTACCGGGCCCTGGCCGCGGCCTTTGTCGATTGGGGCATTCCCACCGTGGAGAGCCTGCGCGCGGTGCGGGCCGCGGTGCCGCACCTGCCCGTGTTTGCCTCGGGCGGGCTGCGCACCGGCGTGGACGCGGCCAAAGTGCTGGCCTTGGGCGCGACCCTGGCCGGCTTCGCCGGGCCCCTGCTGCGGGCCGCGGCCCAATCGACCCAGGCCGTGGTGCAAACCCTGCGCCTGCTGCATGCCCAACTGCGGGTGACCATGTTCGCGGTGGGCGCGGCCGATTTACAGGCCCTGCGCCGCGCGCCCATGGTCTACGGCCCCCCGGGCGCGGCGCAGCCCTTACCCCCGCCGTTCATGGGAGACGCGCATGACTTCCAATGACCCTCTGCAGCCTTATGTGGAAACCTGGCTTCCGGCCCTGGAAGAGGTCCTCCAAAATTATGTGTATACCCACATTCACCCGCCCGAGCTGGCCCGCATGGTAGCCTATCACATGGGCTGGGAAGGACCAGGCGCCGGCCCTCAGGCCCGGGGGAAACGGGTGCGGCCCTTGCTCACTTTGCTGGTGGCCCAGGCTGCCGGCCAGGCCTGGCAAAAGGCGCTGCCCGCGGCCGCAGCCGTGGAGTTCATCCACAACTTCTCCCTGCTGCACGACGACATTCAGGACCGCAGCCCCCTGCGCCGCGGGCGGCCCACAGTGTGGCGCTTGTGGGGCCGGGCCCAGGCCATCAACGCCGGCGACGCGCTCTTTGCCCTGGCGTTTCGCGCCCTGGCCGACTTGCCCCTCCAAAACACCCTCTGGCCCCACCCCCCAGCCGCGCTGCTGGCTACCGCCTGCCTGCGCCTCACCCAGGGGCAATATCTGGACCTGGCCTACGAAGGCCGCGCCGACCTGCACGAAGACGACTATTGGCCCATGATTCAAGGCAAAACCGCGGCGCTCATCGAGGCCGCGGTGGCTTTGGGCGCCTATGCCGCGGGCTTGTCGGAAGCCCAGGCCCAACCCTATCGCCAGTTCGGCCACGCGCTGGGCGTTGCCTTTCAGGTGTGGGACGATTACTTGGGCCTTTGGGGCGACCCGCGGCGCACGGGCAAATCGGCCGCCAGCGACCTCATGGCCCGCAAGAACAGTCTGCCCGTGCTCTACGGCCTGGCCCAGGGCCCCTCGCCCTTTCAACGCCGCTGGCAGGACCCCGCGGCCATCTCCGAGGCCGAGGCCCAAACCCTGGCCGCGCAGTTGGATGCCTTGGGCGCGCGAGCCTACACCCGCGACCAGGCCGCGCGCTGGACCCAGCGCGCGCGGCAGGCCTTGGCCGCCGCGCCGGCCCGGGATGCCCGGGCCCACGCCGCACTCCAGGCCCTGGCCGAACGCCTGCTGCACCGGGAGGTGTGATAGGGGGAGAAGTTGGTGGTTGGTGGTTGGAGGTTGGGGGTTGGCGGGGGCAGGGGGCACACCGCGGGCGCTGCGCGCCTTTGAAGCGCGGAGCGCACCCCTGCGCCCCTACCCCGCCGGGCGACCTGTCGGGTCGCCCCTACCGCGGCGGGCGACCCGGTTTCCCGCTTTTCTTCCGTGTCAATCCGTGTTTGTCCGTGGTTTTTTCGTTCTATCCGCGTTTATCTGCGTTCATCCGCGGTTTCATCCCCTGGACGACCAGCCGGGTCGCCCCTACCAGGCTCCCTGCTCCCTGCTCACCGCTCCCCACTGTGTTCATCCGCGGTTTCATCTCCTGGGCGACCTGCCGGTCGCCCCTACCGTGGCGGGCGACCCGGTTTCCCGCTTTTCTCCCGTGTCAATCCGTGTTTGTCCGTGGTTTTTTCGTTCTATCCGCGTTTATCTGCGTTCATCCGCGGTTTCATCTCCTGGGCGACCTGCCGGGTCGCCCCTACCGCGGCGTCCTGCGCCCTTCACACCCCGGGCGCGGAGCCGTGGTTGCCGCCCGGCATGGCCGAAACCGCGGCCTGCCGCACCACCGCGGCAATGGCCTTGATTTCCCGCACCAGCTGCGCGAAGCGCTCAGGCTTGAGGGATTGCGCGCCGTCCGACAGGGCCTCTTCGGGCCGGGGGTGCACCTCGACGATGACGCCATCCGCGCCGGCCGCGATGCCGGCCCGGGCGATGGGCGTGACATAGGCCCAATGCCCCGTGCTGTGGCTGGGGTCGATGAGCACGGGCAAATGGGTGCTGGCCTTGAGCACCGGGATGGCGTTGATGTCGGTAGTGTTGCGGGTGCTGGGCTCGAAGGTGCGAATGCCCCGCTCGCACAGCACCACCTGCTGGTTTCCCCCGGCTAAAATATACTCCGCGGCCAGCAGGAACTCGCTCAGCGTGGCGCTCATGCCCCGCTTGAGCAGCACAGGCTTGCGCCGCTTACCCACGGCCTTGAGCAAGGCGAAATTCTGCATGTTGCGCGCGCCAATCTGGAACATATCGGCATATTCGGCCACCAGGTCCAGCTGGTCTACAGCCATCACCTCGGTCACCACCGGCAAGCCCGTGGCTTCCCGCGCCTCGGCCAGATAGCGCAAGCCCTCTTCGCCCAAGCCCTGGAAGGAATACGGCGAAGTGCGGGGTTTGAACGCGCCGCCCCGCAACATGTGCGCGCCGGCTTCCTTCACCGCGTGGGCAATCTCCAGCATCTGGCTGCGACTTTCCACCGAGCACGGCCCGGCGATGATGACAATGTCTTCCCCCCCGCCGAAGCGCACGCCGCCCACTTCCACCACGCTATCGTCGGGGTGGAACTCGCGCGAGCTCAGCTTGTAAGGCCGCGAAATGGGCACCACCCGGGCCACACCGGGCAAATGCACGAACGCGCCGGGGTCCGCGCGACGGGCTTCCCCAATCACCCCGATGACCACCCGCTCCTCGCCGTGGGAGAGGTGGGGCGTGAAGCCCAGGGCCTGCACCCGTTGGAGCACCCGTTGCACCTCATCGGGCGTAGCGTCGTGTCGCATGACAATCATCATGACTCAAACCTCCTGGCAGGGCGAAATGGCGTCTTCGTTGGCCGGTAAGGGCCCACCGCGGGCCAAATCGGGCCGCAGGCGGGCGGCTTCCCCCAAATACACATGCCGAATCGCGGCCTGGGGCCGGTCCGTGTTCCAATGGATGAGCACCCGCACGATGCGCGGCAACGCCTGGGGCACGGGCACCTCTTGCGCCGACAGCAAAGGCACCTGCAGCCAGCCCAACTGCCGGGCCGCGTAGGCCGGATACACCGCATTCAAATCGGGGGTGAGGGTGAAGAAAATGCTGGCCATGTCATCGGGGTGCAGCCCCGGATTGGCCGCGCACATGGCCCGCAGCAGCTCCCGGGTGGCGGCCAGAATGCTCTCCGCGGTGTTTTCGGCCACACTATTGGCCCCGCGAATGCCTCGCACCGGCATGGGCAACCTCCTGAGAAAACAAAATGCGAGGCCCGTCGGCCTCGCATGAAAGCGCCCCAAACACAGCGGGCTACGAGCGACGCAAGGCCAACGGCTGCCCCTGCAGGCGGCCGTAAAAGCCATACGCATCGTAGCCCCAAAACCACAGCATCATCGGACAACTCCCGCCGTGTGGGGGCCATTCTACTCCACGGCCCCCGGCTTTGTCAAGCCTTACACCAGCAGCGCAGGGCTTTTTCTTTTTCAAACGCCAACGGTATCAACAACGCCGATTAGAAATTTCACACGGAGACACAGAGAACACAGAGAGGATAATTTCGCCCGCTTCTCTGTGTTCCCCGTGCCTCTGTGTGACTTTATCAGTATTTGAAAAAGCCCTGACAGCAGCGTTTACCCTCTTTTAAGGCCTTCATCCCCACCAACGCCTGCACGGTCACGCCACCCGCCGACCGCCCTTGAGGGTGCTTTGCAGGGCTTCCAGCTCCTCCCAGCGGCCTTCCGCGGCCAGCTTGGCCTGCTCGGCCCAGGTCTCGGGGCTGGTAATGCGCCGCACCCCCGCGGCGTCCAGAATGGCCTGCAGCTCCTCGGGCGTGCGCTGGGCCAGCTGGGCAAAAGTCGTAATCCCGGCCTCGTTGAGCACCCGCTCCATCACCGGGCCAATGCCCTCGATGCGCTTCAAATCGTCCCGGGCCGCCGGCGCTTCGGGCTGCGCAACCGCGGGCTCAGGCTCGACCGCGGCTTCGGCTTCCTCGTGGCCGTGATGATGCTTGTACGCGTCCCACTTCTTGCCCTTGACCTCAGGCAAAATGGGCCGCTCCTCAGCCTCCTCCTCCCGCCGAAACACCGTGTACAGCAACCAGGCCACGGCCAACACCACCATCAGCACCAGGGTATAGGCAATGGTCAACGCGGTGCGAATCATCGAAAGCCTCCTCAAGGGAAAATGAGCGCACGACGCGCGCCCACATTATAATCCATCCTGGCCCGTTGGTGGGGCCTTTGCGGCCATTTTTGGGGAAAGCCGCCCTGCGGGCGGCGATTTTATGGGCCGGGCTGAAGGTTCAGGCGCGCGCTTCCTCGTCGAGCCGACGCCAGGGCCGCCCGACCAGGGCCAGAGTCAACGCCCCGGCCACCAGGCTCACCCAGCCCACCGTCGGCCACCACCATGGCCGATACCCCCACACCACCGTATGCCGCCCCGGGGGCACCGGCACGGCCATGAGCGCGTACTCGGCCCGATACACGGGCACGGCTTCCCCATCCACCGCGGCGCGCCAACCCGGATAAGCCTGCTCGGCCACCAACAGCCACCCGGCCCCAGGGGCTTCCACCTGCACCACCACCCGGTCGGGCCGCGGCCGGGCCCAGGCCAGCCGCGCGCCCGTGCGGTCCGTATAGGCCGCGTCCCACGATGCCGGCTCAGGCGCGGCGCCGGGCCCGCCGCGCACCGCGGTGTCTAAGGGCACGGCCTCCACCACCAGCGTGTGGGTCCAAACCGGGCCCCCGCGCGCGGCCCGGTTCCACAGGGCCTGCCAGGCCGCGGGGGCGTCGGCCACCACCTGCGCCCGGGGAAACCAGCGGACGAAAGGCTCGGGCTGCCGCGGTACCCGCCGGATGGGCGGCTGCGCGGTGGGGTCTCGCAGCACCTCGGCCACCACGCCCAACCGGTCCAGCACCCGCTCCCGGGCCCCGGGGGGCTGAGGCGCGTCGAGGGCCTGGCGCAGGCGGGCATAGCGGGCCGGCACCAGGGGGTCGAAATTGTTCAGCGTGGCCGCCGGGTCCAGCAGGCGCACATTGGGCAGGCCCACGGCCCGCAACGCTTCCCACGGCCGGGCCGGGCGCAAGTCCGTCATGCGAAAGAAATCGTCGAACTTGAGCGCGTATTCTTCCTCGAAGGGGAACCACACCCGGCCCCGGGGGCTCGCCGGCGGGGGCGCGGCATAAAGCCCCGCGTCGACGGCCGGGGCCCATCCCGCGTGGCTCACCAGCAAATCGAGGGCCACCCAGGCCACCACGGCCCCCGGCCACCAGCGGGTTGGTCGTCGGGGACGCCAGCGGGCCAGCGCGACCGCGCCCCAGGCCCACAACCCGGCCCAGGCCAAAGCCCGGGCCATGGTGTGCACCCGCGGGGCCGGCAGGGCCCAGGCCGCGGCCACGGCCAGCAGCGCGGCCGCGGGCGCCGCGGCCAACGCCAAGTTGAGGCCATACCGCAGCCGAGGCCCCGCCGCGGGCCAGGCCGCGGCGCGCATTCCGGCCAGCAAGGCCAGCGCGAACTCGGCCAGCAGGCTCCAGCGGGTGGGGGCCTGAAACATGGCGAAAGTGGGCACATGGTCATACAGCCACGGAAAGATAGGCGTATTTTGGCCCAAAGCCAGCAGCAGGCTCAGCACGACCACGGCCCAGGCCCAACGGGTCAGCCCCGGGGCCCAGGGGCCGGGCCCGCCGCGGCCCTTCCAGGCCCAGGTCCAGGTACTCAGGGCCAGGGCCAGGGGCAACAGGCCCAGGTAGAGCGCGTCTTCGTAATACGCGCCATAGCCCCAATAATCGCCGGTGACGGGCGAACCGAACAGGTTGGGCGCGACCAGGCCCAACAAGCGCCACGGCCACAGGGAGTAAGTCAGGGCAAAAGCCCGGTCCACCCCCGAGGCCCGGGCCGAATGCAGCAGATATTCGGCCGTGGGCAGAGTTTGGACCCCGGTGAGCAGCAGGGCCAGCCCGGCAGCCAGGGCCAGGCGGCGAACCAGGGCCCCGCGACGGCCCCGGGTCGCGGGCCGGGTTCCCCAAAAGCCCAACCACAAGGCCAGCAGCACCAAGGTGTACCACGAGGTCTGCGCGTGCCCGGCCAAAAGCTGCAGGCTCACAGCCAGGGCCAAAAGAGCCGCGCGGCGGGCCGTGGGCTGCCGCACCAAGGCCAGGCCGGCCCACAACACCCAGGGCAGCCACGCGGTGGCCGCGTTCATGCTCAAAAACACCTCGGCCCGGGTGGCCAGGTAACCCGAAAGGGCATAGGCCAGCGCGGCCACCTGGGGGCCGGGCGCGCGCAGGCCCAGGCTGCGGGCCAAAAGGCCCATGCCCAACGCGGCCCACAGCAAATGCAGCACCAGCAGCAGCCCATGCCCCCAGGCCAGGGCTTCCACCCCGCCCAGCGCAGCCAGCAGGCCCAGGGCCCAGGTGGGCGGGTAGAACCCGGCCATTTGCAGGTTGGCGATGAGGGGCGCGCCGAGGCCCGAGAGGGGGTTCCACCAGGGCCAGGCGTGGGCCCGGGTGACCATGCGCCAGGCCGCCACCCGCCAGGGGATGAACTGCAGCGCGGGCGTGCCCCACACGGGCGCGCGGCCGGGGGGAAGCAAGGGCGCGGCCCAGGCCAAAATGGCGAGGGCCACCAACCCGCTCAAGACCTGTTCACTGGTCGGCCGGGAAAATTTGCTCTTCAATGGGCTGCTCCAGGCCTTCCACCCAGCGCTGACCATAGAGCTGGCCGCTCTGGGTGATGGTGTAGCGGGCCGTGCCCCGCAGGGGGCGGGCCGAGCCGGGCGCGGCTTCCCAGGTGACGATGAGCTGGTTGCCCTCGATGCGCCCCTGGCCCTGCAAGAAAGCCTCGCGAATGAGCCAGGTGAGGCGATAAGTGCCGGGTTCGGGCCCGGGCTCGATGACCATGCGGCCGCCGTAAGTGCCTTGCTCGTAGGGGTCGTTGCCGTTGACCAGGTAATGACCGCCCAAGGGGGGCAGCGCGTTGGGGTCGGCGTCGGGGGCCAGTTGCAGTTTGGAACGGCACCCGGCCAAAGCCAGGACCAGGGTCAGCAGCACAATGGCGAAGCGATGCCAGCGAAACGGCATGGGGGAACCTCCTGACAGGGACGCGCGGTAGGGGCGACCCGGCTGGTCGGCCCGCCGCGCCCGGGGGATGGCGCCGCGGATACACGCGGATGACCGCGGATGAAGAAAGCAGGGAGCACGGTAGGGGCGTGCGGCAGCACGCCCGGGGCGACCCGGCTGGTCGCCCGCCGCGCCCGGGGGATGGAGCCGCGGATACACGCGGATGAAGAAAGCAAGGAGCAATGAGCAGGGAGCAGGGAGCACGGTAGCGGTAGGGGCGTGCGGCAGCACGCCCGGGGCGACCCGGCTGGTCGCCCGCCCCTGGAAGGGATGGAGCCGCGGATAAACGCGGATAAACGCGGATGAACGCGGACGAATAGCAGGACAGGGAGGGGGAAAATGGGCCGTCGCGAAGCGGCCATCGCCGCGCGCAGCCCCTGCCCCTTATGAAGCTTACTTTTATCCATATCGCGCCATCGAAGGCGGAGAGCATTTGCCAGGGGTCGAAGGGGTAGGTGCGGCTTGTCAAAACCCCACCCCCTAACCCCCTCCCCTCGTAGGGGAGGGGGAGTTTGGCCGCCGCGAAGAGCCCGAGCCGCGCACAGCCCCTCCCCCTTACGAAGGGGGAGGGGTTGGGGAGGGGGATTTTGAGCTGCCCGCCGCGCCAACGGCCCGCCACCAACCATGACGGCGAAGATGGGGGTAAAAGTGAGGCGCAGAAGAGGCGGAACCTGGCCATCGCGAGGGGCCATCGCCGCGCACAGCCCCTCCCCTTTACGAAGGGGGAGGGGTTGGGGAGGGGGATTTGAAGCCCCTGGCCGCGCACGATTCCCCTCCTTTTGGCCCTGGCCCGCGCACCGGCCCTTGGATGCGGCCCTGGGCTTCCAGGCCAGGGCCCAGGGCGGGACGACCTCCAGCCACGACCCCACGCCACGACCCACCCCTTCGACCGCTACGGGGGAGGGAAATGGGGCTTCACCAGACAACGCCGAATATTGGCTATACGCATTGCCGCCCATACGCCCATCCTGCCTGGCACCTAAGGCCGATGCAGCACGGCCCGCGCCGGCGCGCCCTCGGCCTCGGGAATGTTCAGCGGCAAGCAGTACAGGGTGTAGCGCCCCGGCGTCACCCGGTCCAGGCGGAGCCCTTCCACAATCACCACCCCGGCCCGCAGCAAAATTTGATGCGTCGGCACCGGCTCGTGATAAGGCGCAATGGAAAGGTAATCGATGCCCACCAGCCGCACCCCGCGTTGCACCACGAACTCGGCCCCATCGGGGGTGAGGGCCACAAAATCTTCGTGAAAGCGCATATCGCCCTGGGCCCACCACCGGCTGTTGCGGGTCTGGAACAGCACCCGCTGCACTGCCCCCTCGGGCCACACCCGGGCCAGTGCAGCCGCGTCGATGGCCGCCACATCTTCCAGGGGCAGCACCCAGGCAGGGCCCAGGCAGGCTTCCAGGTCGACCTGAGCCACCGTGCGCCCATCGCCGAGGAAGTGGTCCGGCGCGTCGAT
>JALSPJ010000278.1 GCA_026985995.1 Anaerolineales bacterium | reverse complement strand
AAATGGGCACGAAGCACAACAGCACGGGCAGCAGCAACACCAGGCCCAGGGCCACGGCCTTCCAGGCGCGGTGGAGGGTGACGCCCCGCAGCACCTCGCGCAACGCCTCCACGGGCCCCCGCAGCCAGGCCACGAAGCCTTCGCCCAGCCTGAGCAGCCAGCCGACCCAGGTGCTCTGCCACGCGTCGCCGGGGTTGTAGGCCAGCAGGGCCGCGGCCAGGCTCACGGCCCAGGCCAAACCCAGCCAAAAGCGTAGTGCGGCCTGGGCCCGCCAGGCGAACAGCACAGCCCAAAGCAGGGTGAGGCCCAGCCACGGCCAGGTGCCCCGGGGTACGCGTTCCCGGGTGGCCAGGGCCACCACCAGGCCCAGCCCCAGCGCGGTGACCAGGAAGACATTCAGCCCCAGGGCATAGCGGGGCCAGCCCCAGAAGAGATACTGCGCCGCCAGCCCGAAGACCGCGGCGGCCAGCAGCCAACGCCCAGCCGGTAGCGTGGACGCGTCGCGCTCGGGGGCCGGCGCGTCCGCCGCCGCAGCAACGACGGACGGGTTTTGACCCGCCAAATCGGGCGTTTCCGACATGCCACACCTCCTCGCATTCGGGCCGCTTGCCCGGTGCGTTCCTCACTCCGCTTCGGCGGCGTCGTCCTCCTCGGCCGCGGCCTGCCAGGGCCGGGTGTCGGGCCCCGGCGGAAGCAGGGCCACTTGCAACACTTCGTCGAGATGCTGCACAGGCACGATGCGCAGGGCTTCGCGCACGCTCTTGGGCACTTCCACCAGGTCCTTGACATTGCGTTTGGGCAGCACCACCACCTTGAGCCCGGCACGATGCGCGGCCAGCACTTTCTCGCGCACGCCGCCCACGGGCAGCACTTTCCCCCGCAGGGTGATTTCGCCGGTCATGCCCACCTCGTGCCGCACCCGCCGGCCGGTGAAGGCCGAGATGAGCGCGGTGGCCATGGTCACCCCCGCGCTGGGGCCGTCTTTGGGCACCGCGCCCTCGGGCACATGGATGTGAATGTCGGTCTTGTCGAAGACCGCGGGGTCCACTCCCCAGGCGCGCGCGTGGGCCCGCAAATACGAGAGCGCAGCCTGCGCGGATTCCTGCATCACCTGGCCAATTTGGCCGGTGATGGTCAGGTTGCCCTTGCCTTCCATGAGCAGCACTTCCACGGGCATGATTTCGCCGCCCGAATAGGTCCAGGCCAGCGCGGTGGCCACGCCCACTTCGTCCTGCTTTTCGGCCTCGTTGGTGAAATATTCCGGCGGGCCCAAAAAGCGTTCCACCACTTTGGGGGTAATGCGGTTGGGAAAACGCTTGCCCTCGGCCTTGAGGCGGGCGATTTTGCGGCACACCCGTCCGATGGCCCGCTCCAGCTCCCGCACGCCGGCTTCGTCGGTGTAGGCGCGGATGATGGTGCGCAGGGCCGGGACCGTGAAGCGCACTTCGTCGGGCTGCAAGCCGCTTTCCTCGATTTGCCGGGGAATGAGGAACCGCCGCGCGATTTCCAGCTTCTCTTCCTCCACATAGCCCGGAAATTCGATGAGCTCCATGCGGTCCAGCAGCGCGGGCGGGATGGTGTGCAGGGTGTTGGCCGTGGTGATGAAGAAGACCTGCGAAAGGTCGTAGGGGATTTCCAGGTAATGGTCCGAAAAGGCCGCGTTCTGCTCCGGGTCCAACACTTCCAGCAGCGCGGCCGCGGGGTCGCCGCGAAAATCGACGCCCAGCTTGTCGATTTCGTCGAGCATGAAGACGGGGTTGACGGTTCCGGCCCGCTTCATGGTTTGCAGAATGCGGCCCGGCAGCGCGCCTACATAAGTGCGCCGGTGGCCGCGGATTTCGGCCTCGTCGCGCACGCCGCCCAGGGAAACCCGCACGAACTTGCGGCCTAAGGCCTTGGCGATGGAACGACCCAGGGAAGTTTTGCCCGTGCCCGGCGGGCCCACGAAGCACAAAATGGGCTGCCGCCGACGCTTGGGCTTGAGGGAAAGCACCGCGATGTGCTCCAGAATGCGCTCCTTGGCCCGCTTGAGGCCGTAATGTTCCGCATCCAACACCCGGGCCGCGTGCTGCAGGTCCAGGTTGTCTTCGGTGCGCTCCTGCCAGGGCAGGTCCAAAATCCATTCGATATAGGAACGCAAAATGCCCACCTCGGGCGACATGGGGGGCAAATGCCCTAAGCGCTCCAGCTCCCGCAGGGCCACCTGCCGGGCTTCCTCGGGCAGGGCCTTCTTCTCGATGCGCTCCCGCAGTTCTTTGACCTCCCGGCTCCACAAGTCGCCTTCGCCCAGCTCGTGCTGAATGGCCTTGATTTGCTCCCGCAGGTAGGCCTCCCGCTGGAAGCGGTCCATCTCCTCTTGGACGCGATGCTGAATTTTGTCTTCGATTTGCAGGATGGCGATTTCCCGGGCCAGCCAGGAGATGACCTGCCGCAGGCGCTCGACAGGGGAAGGCTGGGCCAGAAACGCGGCCGCCTGGTCGTTGGAGGTGCGCGTCACCGCGGCCAGCATGTCGGCCAGGAAGCCGGGGTCGTCAATTTGCGCCAGCCACACATTGGCCTCTTCAGGAAAATCGGCCAAACGGGCCATGTGGGCGAAAAGTTGCCGGGCCTGGCGCATCAGCGCCTGGACTTCCGCGTCCTCGAGGTTCACCGGCTCGTCTTCGACCACCTGGGCTTCGACCATGAAGAAAGGCTCGGTTTGCACCCAGCGCACCACCCGCCACCGCCGCCGGGCCTGGGCCAGCACGGTCAGGGGGGCGTCTTCATCATCCTGCCAGGGTTCACCAACGGCCACCTCCACCCCCGCGGGGAAGAAATCCTCCGGCCCGGGGGTCTCGAGCATGGGTTCCCGCTGCAACAAAGCCAGCATGGTCGCGCCTTGCTCCACCGCGTAGTCCACCGCGTGCACGGTAAAGGGCCGGCCAATGGGCAGCGGCAGCACCATGCCGGGGAACAAGGGCCGATTGCGCAACGGCAGCACCGCGAAAAGGGCCCGGCCCCGGGGGTCAGGCTCCGCGCCGGGAATGTCGTCCAATTGTTGGGCCTCGGCCTGGAACATGCGAAAGGCCAGCGCCTGACGCAGGGCGGGCGGCAGCGTGTCCGCGTCGAAATCGCGGGGTAAAGAACCAAACGGAGAGGGCATAAGCCGCACCTCGGAACCCAAAATTTGCTGCACAATACAGGTTGGGCGTTGAGATGATACCACAGCTCGGCTCAGGGGAGGCGCGCCCTTCACCAAGCCTTCATCCCCTTTTCTCGGCTTTTTCATCTTGCGTAGGCAAGATGAAAGCGACGACATTCCCTTGCTCAGGAGGTGCAACATGCGAGGGCATCACGGTGGATGGCATCATGGCCCCTGGGGGCACCGCCGCGTGGGGCCCTGGTGGCCGGGGCGGCATCATCACGGATGGGGGTGCTTCCCCTGGGTGCTGCTGTGGTTGCTGGGCGGCTGGTGGTGGTTCCGCCGGCGGTGAGGGGGGTGGGGGAACCGGCGTCGGCGGCGCGCATTTAGCGCGGCCGAGGGCGCAGGCCGCGCTGCTGCAACAGCGCCAAAGTGTGTTCCCGCAGGGCGCGCTGTACCGCGTCCCAGGGTTGCGTCGCGTCCAACACGGTCCAGCGGTGGGGTTCGGCCCGGGCCAGCGCTAAGTAGCCCTGCCGCACCCGCCGGTGGAAGGCCAGGGCCTGGTTTTCCAGCCGGTCTTTGGCGCCGGGGTTGGTCAAACGCCGAAAGCCCTGCTCCACGGGCAGGTCCAGCAAAAAAGTGCGGTCGGGCCAGAGGCCTTGCACCGCGAATTCGATGGCCGCGCGCAATTCGTCCAGGGGAATTTCCCCATGGCCATAGCCCTGATAAGCCAAAGTGCTGTCCGCGTAGCGGTCGCACAGCACCACCTGGCCGTTCTGTAGCGCGGGCCGCAACACTTGAGCCACATGCTGGGCCCGGTCGGCCAAAAACAGCAGCACCTCGGCCCGGGGGACGATGCCCAAATCGTGGCGTTCCAGCAGCAGGGCGCGAATGTCCTGGCCCAAGGGCGTGCCGCCGGGCTCCCGGGTGACCCGCACGGGGTAGCCCTGCCCGGCCAGAAAATCGGCCAGGGCTCGCAGTTGGGTGGTCTTGCCGCTGCCTTCCGGGCCCTCGAAGGTGATGAATACGCCGGCATGGGTCATGGGTCAGCGCCCTCCACGCAGAGTATACCAAAAGCCAGGCGCGCCTTGACAACCGCCCCACCGTCCTCTATACTGACAAGTGCCCCAAGTCTATACCGACCTGTCCGGGGAGCCCGTGGGAAGCCGATGGCTTCCGGCCGGGCTGAGAGGAGGGCGGCAAGCCCTCGACCCGTCGAACCTGATCCGGGTCATGCCGGCGGAGGGATGACAGGTCGTTGAGCTCCAAACCCTCCGCCCCCATCGGCGGAGGGCCTTTGTTTTCCGGGGCCGGAGGTAGGCTATGACGATTTATGCCCTCTACGCCCACGGCGACCTCCCCTGGGACGCGGACGCGGCCCATTGGTTCCGCGCCGCGCAGGTGCGCTTGGCCGCCGATGGCGGCGCCTGGGCGCTGCTGCGCCGCGGGCTGTTTCCCGATGTGGCCGTGGGCGATTGGGATTCCTTAGGCCCCGAAGGTTTGGCCCGCCTGCGCGCCGCGGGCACGGCCCTGCACACCTTCCCCCCGGAAAAGGACGCCACGGACCTGGAGCTGGCCCTGCATTACGCGGTGGAACACGGCGCGCGGCAAATCCATGTCTTCGGCGCGCTGGGCGGCCGCTGGGACCAGACCGCGGCCAATTTGCTGCTGCTGGCCCACCCCCGCTTGCGTCGCGTGCGGGTGGTGCTCTACCATCAGGGGCAACGGGTGTGGCTGCTCCAGGGCCGCGAGGTCATTCACGGGCAGCCCGGCGACACCCTCTCCCTCATTCCCGTGGGCGGCCCGGCCCGCGGGGTGACCCTGCGCGGGGTGGCCTACCCCCTGGACGATGGCGCACTGCCCTGGGCCAGCACTTTGGGCGTGAGCAACCGGCTCACCCAGGCCCAGGCCGAAGTAGTGGTGCGGGAAGGCATGGCCCTGGTCGTGCACATCCCGCAAGCCGTGCAGCAACAGGTAGAAGCCGCGAAGAACTCGGCATCCCATTCCTTCCCAGGAGGTTGAGCCATGTCTGAACGCGTGGTGACGCGCGCACTGCTGGTAGGGGCCTTCACCCTGCTGGTCTATTACATCGCCGCGGTGGTGCGCGGCCCCGAGGTGGAATACATTGCCTGGAACCCGGTACACGCCGCGGTGCTGACGGTGTTGGGCCTGGCCGCGGGTGCGGCCTGGGGCGCCCGGGCTCACCTGGAGCGCTGGCGCACGCTGGAGGTGCTGCTGGTGGCCAACCTGGCCCTGGTCTTCGGCCTGCTGTTTTTGGGCTGGACCATGGTGTGGGACGCAGCCAAGGCCCTGGAAGGGCTGGTGCCCGGTTTGCGGGACCTGAGCTACGGCTTTTGGTTCATCGCCGGCATTCTGGGCGCCTACATCGTGCGCAAGCCCGGCGCGGCCCTGGCCACCGAGACTTTGGCCGCGCTGGCCGAATTTTTGGCCGGCAGCCAATGGGGATTCACCCTGCTCATTTCGGGCCTGGTGCAAGGCGGCATGGCCGAGCTGGTCTTTGCCCTCACCGGCTACCGCCGCTATGACCTGGCCACCCTGATGGCGGCCGGTGCAGCCGCCGGCGTGGGCAGCCTGGTGGTCGATTATCTCTTCTGGTACTCCGACAAGACCTTGCCCGTGCTGGCCATCATGCTCGTGGCCCGGCTGATTTCGGGCGCGGTGCTCTCGGGCTGGCTGGGCAAGGCCATTGGCGACGCGCTGGCCCGGGCCGGCGCGCTGGACGCGTTTGCCATCGCGCTGGAAGAGGCCAAAGGCGCTCCCGCGCAGCGCTGAAAACCGGGACCGGGGGGAGGGGGGCATATGCGTCAAGTTAAGGGAGTAAAGCGGCGATTTGAGCAGCCAGCGCTTGCAATTGCGCAAGTTGGTGGGGACGCTTGCGTTTTGAAAGGCGTAAATGGCGCATAAAATCCCATGGCCTGCTTAG
>JALSPJ010000277.1 GCA_026985995.1 Anaerolineales bacterium | reverse complement strand
GCCTGGTGCCCGATGTGACCGACCTGCGCGTGGTGCTGTGGGACGACGCCGCCACCCAGGCCTTTGTGCGCGCGGCGCGCGCCCTGGCGGCCTCGGCCGATTAATTCGCGCCGGGCGGCTGCGCGCCCACCCACCCCCGAACCTGCCAGGTGAAGTACAGGGCCAGCGCGCCGGCCACCGACGCGTTGAGCGACGGTACCCGGCCCCGCATAGGCAGGTAGACCAGCGCGTCGCACTTTTGGCGCACCAAACGGCGCAGACCCGCGCCCTCACTGCCCACCACCCAGGCCAAAGGGCCCCGCAGGTCGGCCCGGGGCAGGGGCTGCGCCTCGGGCCCCACTTCCAGGCCATAGACCCACACGCCCATTTCCTTCAGCCGCGTCAGGGCCTGGGCCAGGTTTTCGGGCGCGATGAGCAAATGCTCGGCCGCGCCGGCCGAGGTGTGCACCACCGTGGGCGTCACGCCCACCCGCCCCCGCTTGGGAATGAGCACGCCATGCACGCCCACCGCGTCCGCGGTGCGCAGCAGCGCGCCGAAGTTGCGCGGGTCCTGGATTTGGTCCAACACCAGCACTAAGGCCGGCTCCGGGGCCTGGGCAATGCGCTGCACGATGGCCCCTAAACTGGAATAAGGATACCCGCTGGCTTCCAGGGCCAGCCCCTGGTGATGGCTGGTGCGGGTGGCGGTGCGCAGGGTTTCTTTGGGCACCTCTTTGACGGGCACGCGGCGGGCGCGGGCCAGACGTTCGGCCAGCACCCGCTGGGGCGAACGCGGCCCCTGTTGCACCCACAAGCGGCGGAACCTGCGGCGCCCGGCCCGCAGGGCTTCCAGCACCGCGTGGGTGCCGTATAACCATTCGGCCATCTCCCAACCCTCGTAGGCAAGGGCCGCTCAGCCGACTTTGCGCCACACGCTGCCGTGCGGGGTGTCTTCCACCTGAATGCCCAGGTCGGCCAAGCGGTCGCGAATGCGGTCGGCCAGGGCGAAGTTGCGGGCGCGGCGCAGCTCGGCCCGCACTTCCAGCAGCAAATCCACCAGCGAGGCGATGTCGCCCTGGGCCGTTTCGGCCGCGGCGAGATGCAGGCCAAACACTTCCTCGGCCAGCTCCCGCAGGGTTTCCTGCGCCGGGGCCAGCTGCGCGTCGGTGGCCCCGGCATCCCGGGCCTGGTTGATGGCCCGCACCAGGTCGAACAGGTGGCCCAAGGCCACCGCGGTGTTGAAGTCGTCGTCCATCGCGGCCTCGAAGCCCTGCCGCGTGGCCTGGCGTTGGGCCTCCAGGGCCGCGGTCACGGCTTCGGCCGCGCCCGGCGCTTGCGGGAAGGCAGGCCGCAGCGCGCCACGCAGGCGCTCCAGGGCCTGGCGGGCCTGCTGCAGCCGGGTTTCATCGTAATTGATGGGGCTGCGGTAGTGGGCCTGCAAGAGCAACATGCGCAACAAATCGGGCTCGTGCTCGGCCAGGAAGTCGTCGATGGTGATGAAGTTGCCCAAGGATTTGGACATTTTCTCGCCCCGCACCAGCAACATGCCGTTGTGCACCCAGTAGCGCACGAAGGGCTGCTTGCCGGTGTAGCACTCGCTTTGGGCGATTTCGTTCTCGTGGTGGGGGAAGATGAGGTCCCGCCCACCGCCGTGGATGTCGATTTGCTCGCCTAAGTGATGCAAGTTCATGGCCGAGCACTCGATGTGCCATCCCGGACGGCCCGGGCCCCAGGGGCTGTCCCAGGCCGGTTCCCCCGGTTTGGATGCTTTCCAAAGCGCGAAATCCGCAGGATGGCGCTTGCGTTCGTCCACCTCCACCCGCGCGCCGGCCAGCATCTCTTCCACCTTGCGGCCCGAGAGCTTGCCGTAATCGGGGTCCTTGGTCACATCGAAATACACATCGCCGTCGACCACATACGCGTAGCCCTTGTCGATGAGGCCCTGCACCATGCGGATAATCCAGTCGATTTCCCGAGTAACCCGAGGCTGCACCGTAGGCCACAAAATGCCCAGAGCCCGCATGTTGGCCTCGAAGGCCTGGATGTACCGTTCGGCCAGGGCCTGCGGGTCTTCGCCCAGCTCCCGGGCGCGGTTGATGATTTTGTCATCCACATCGGTGTAATTCATCACATGCCGCACCCGGTAGCCCTTGTATTCCAGATAGCGGCGGATGATGTCGTAGACCAGCAGGGAAACGCCGTGCCCCAAATGGGCCTTGTCGTAAACCGTAGGGCCGCATACATACATGCGCACCAGGCCGGGTTCCAGGGGCTCGAAGGGTTCTTTGCGGCGGGTGAGGGTGTTGTAAATGCGCAGGCTCATGGGCGCTTCCTCCCGGACGAGATGGGCCGGGCGAACACGATGCGTCCGCCGGTGGTTTGCAGCACTTTGGTGATTTGCACTTCGGCTTTGGAACCCACCAGGGGGCGGCCTTCTTCCACCACCACCATGGTGCCGTCGGGCAAAAAGCCCACGCCCTGGTCCGGGCTTTTGCCCACTTGCGAAATGGAAATGGTGATGCGCTCGCCAGGCAACACAGGCGGCTGCATGATTTTGGCCAGGTCATGGATGTTGAGCACCTGCACCTGATGCAGCCGGGCGATTTGCGAGAGGTTGTAGTCGGTAGTGAGCACCTGCGCGCCCAAGCGCTGGGCCAGGGCGATGACCTTGCGGTCCACCTCTTTTTCGTCGGGCACATCCATGTCGGTAATGCGCACTTCCACCGTGGGGATGCTCTGCAATTCCCGCAGCATATCCAGGCCGCGGCGGCCCCGACGGCGTTTGTCGCCGTCCAGCGCGTCCGCAATGCCCTGCAGCTCGGTCAAAATAAAGCGCGGGATGAGCAAGGTGCCCTGCAAAAAGCCCAGCCGGGCCATCTCGACGATGCGCCCGTCGATGAGCGCGCTGGTGTCGACCACATACACCCAGGGGCTGGGGGAACCGACGCCGGCGGCGGACGTCTGCCCCAAACGGCGGAAGGTGGCCATGAACGCGGCCAGGTCGTTTTGCCGGGCGACAAAGATGAAGGCGCCCAAATAGCCCATGAGCAGGTGGGCCACCAAAGTCGAAACCTCGCTCAAGGGGGAAGGCAACAGGCGCAGCGGCACGCTGAGCAGCGCGGAGACGGCCAGGCCCAAGGTCATGCCCAGGATGCCGGCCCACACGGTCTGCGCCGGAAGCTCCACGACGCGCCGGCGAATGTAGTTGAGGGGCGGCAGGATGATGTAGGGCGTAAGCACCAGGCCCACCAGCGCGCCCAACAGCGAAAAAAGGGCAATGCTGAAGCGCTCGGGGTACGCGCCCCAGGCGGCCAGCCAGCGGCCAAATGCCGCGCCTAACCAGCCTATCAGGGCCATACCCAACAAGCGCAGGGAGAGATAAGGGCCTCGCATCTCCATAAAGCAACTCCTTCCCCGGCAGGCAGCGCCGAGGTTCAATCACATTATAGCCGAAGACAGCGCGAATGCCAAACGCGCCTGAATCGCGAGGCGGGTTTTTGCTTTTTCTAACACCAACGGCATCAACAACTCCAATTTACACGGAGACCCAGAGAGCACGGAGAGAATAATTCTTCGCTTCGCTGTGTTCCCCGTGCTTCCGGGTGAGTGTATGAGTGCTTAGAAAACCCTGAGCCGCGAGGCCCCTGCCGAAAAAGCCTGCCTTAGACGAAATGGTTCCGTAGTATAATGAAAGCCAACGCGGCCCAAGCGTCTGGCGCTTGCGCCGCGTGTCATGTCTTGCCAAGGCACTTGAGACGGAGGTTGACCATGGCGGCATTCCCCTGGGCCGATGTGCGGGTAACGGTGACCGGCGGCGCGGGCTTTCTGGGTTCCTATGTGGTGGAAGAGTTGCGCCGCCGCGGCGCGCAGCACATTTTCGTCCCCCGCAAACGCGACTATGACCTGGTGCAACACGAGGCCGTGGTGCGCTTGTTGGACGACGCGCGGCCCGACATCATCATCCACTTAGCGGCCAATGTGGGCGGCATCGGCGCCAATCGGGCCCGGCCCGCGGAATTCTTCTACGACAACCTGATGATGGGCGTGCAGCTCATGCACGAGGCCTGGAAGCGGGGCGTGCGCAAATTCGTGGCCATCGGCACCGTGTGCGCGTATCCCAAATACACCCCGGTGCCCTTCAAAGAAGAAGACCTGTGGAACGGCTACCCTGAGGAGACCAACGCGCCCTACGGCCTGGCCAAGAAGATGCTGCTGGTACAGGCCCAGGCCTATCGCCAACAGTACGGCTTCAACGCCATCTTCCTGCTGCCGGCCAACCTCTACGGCCCGCGCGACAACTTCGACCTGGAAACCTCGCATGTCATCCCGGCCATGATTCGCAAGTTCATCACCGCCAAGGAGCAAGGCGGCCCCGTGGTGCTGTGGGGCGACGGCTCGCCGACGCGCGAATTCCTCTACGCGGCCGACGCGGCCGAGGCCATCGTCGAGGCCACGGAAAAATACGACGGCCCCGAGCCCGTCAACATCGGCACGGGCGAAGAAATCTCCATCCGTCGCCTGGCCGAGACCGTGGCCCGCATGGTGGGCTACCAGGGCGACATTGTGTGGGACACCACCAAGCCCAACGGCCAGCCGCGGCGCAAGCTCGACACCAGCCGGGCCAAGGCCTACTTTGGCTGGGAGGCCAAAACCCCCTTCGACCAGGGGCTGCGGGCCACCATCGACTGGTACCTGGCCCACCGGCACGAAATCGAAGCCGCGGAACGGGCGCGCGAATGAAGGCCTGGCCCCTGGCTTTTCCGCTTCCAGCCAAGGTTTGACAAAACCTCGGATTTTACGGTAGAATGAGGGCGCCCTATCCCCCCGCTGCGCTGAGCCCGCACATTGCGCTCACTCAAAAGGTGCGGTAGGCGCAGCGGCGCGAATATGGCAAAGGCAAGCGCCCTCTCCGTGGAGGGCGCTTTTTCGTGACGCAGGAGCCCATGGCCAATTCCCCCGCCACCCCCACCCACATCATCCGCCCCCCGCGGGGTTGGGGCATCCCCGACCTGCGGGAGTTGTGGCGCTATCGGGAACTGCTGTACTTCCTCACCTGGCGCAACATCAAAGTGCGCTACAAGCAAACCGTGCTGGGCGTGGCCTGGGCCGTGCTGCAGCCCTTCATCACCATGGTGGTGTTCAGCATCTTCTTCGGCCGTTTGGCCAAAATGCCCTCCGACAACTTCCCCTACCCCATCTTCGCCTACGCCGGCCTGCTGCCGTGGGATTTCTTCGCCAAGGCCTTCAACCAGGCCGGGCGCTCGCTGGTGGCCAGCCGGCCCATGCTCACCAAAGTCTACTTCCCTCGCCTCAGCATCCCCCTGGCCGCCATCTTGAGCGCGCTGGTGGATTTCGCCATCGCCTTCGGCGTGCTGATTGGCCTGATGGTGTGGTACGGCGTGCGCCCCACGCCCCAGGTGTGGACCCTGCCCCTCTTTCTGCTGCTGGCCTTCGTGGTCACCGTAGGGGCCAGCCTGTGGGCCGCGGCCCTCAATGTGCTCTACCGGGATGTGGGCTACATCATCCCCTACATCGTCAACCTGCTGTTCTTCGTAACCCCCGTGGTCTACTCCAGCAACCTGGTGCCCGAAAAATGGCGCCTGGTCTATTCCCTCAACCCCATGGCCGGGGTGGTCAACGGTTTTCGCTGGGCCCTGTTGGGCACCCCCACCGGCCCCGACGCAGGCATGGCCCTCTCGGTGCTGGTGGCCGTGCTGGTGTTGGTCAGCGGCCTGGTCTTCTTCCGCTACATGGAACGCTTCTTTGCCGACCGGGTGTGAGGCACGGGCATGAGCATCGCCATCCGCATCCACGATTTGGGCAAACGCTATCGCTTAGGTGGCCCGGCCCAGGCCCGGGAATATCGCACCCTGCGGGAGACCTTGGTGCGGCCCTGGACCTGGTTCCGCCGCCAGCCCCACCCCACCCTGTGGGCCCTGCGGCACATCAACCTGGAAGTGCCGGCCGGGCAGGTGTTGGGCCTCATCGGCCGCAACGGCGCGGGCAAATCCACCCTGCTGAAAATCCTCTCCCGGGTCACCGAGCCCACCGAGGGGTACGCGGAGCTCTACGGTCGGGTGGGTTCCCTGCTGGAAGTGGGCACCGGCTTCCACCCCGAGCTCACCGGCCGGGAAAACATCT
>JALSPJ010000276.1 GCA_026985995.1 Anaerolineales bacterium | reverse complement strand
GGCAGGGCCAGGTAAGCGCGGTTTTCCAGGGTATATCCCACGGTGTTCGACAGCCCTTCCACCCGCTCGTGGAGCATCTTCTGGTGTTCGGCCAAAGCGCGCACCTGGGCCGCGAGTTTACGCTGCTCCTCGGCCAAAGCGCGCACCTCGGCCGCGAGTTTACGCTGCTCCTCGGCCAAGCGGGCCATGGCAATTTCCAGCTGGGTCACACGCTCCTCGGTGCGCTTCTGGGCCTCGGCCAGCTCATTCAGCCGCTGTTCAGTGCGCTTCTGGGCCTCGGCCAGTTCGGCCACCGTGGCTTCCAGGCGGGTCAGCCGCTCTTCGGCGCGCTTCTGGGCCTCGGCCAGTTCGGCCACCGTGGCTTCCAGCCGTGTCAGACGCTCCTCAGTGCGCTTCTGGGCCTCGACCAGTTCGTGAATCGCGTCCCACACCCGCCGCATGGATTCTTCAAGGGTCGCGTCCAAAAGGTCCATGCGTTCTTCCAGGCGCTGGAATTCCTGGCGCATTTTGCGCTGTTCGTCCAATTCCGCGACAATATACTCCAGCGCCTGACGCACGGGCTGGGAATCAATCTGGTGTAACAGGGGCTGAAACAAAACCTGTAAGCTCATCGCATCCACCTCGCGACCATGCTCCTGGACGCTTTTATTATACCAACATTTGGACGCTTGCGAGCCGCAAACCGGCACAACGAAAAAGCCCTCCCCCGAGGTTGCCGCGGGGGAGGGCCGCCATGCTGTCGCCGATGGCCAAGCTTACGAGGGCACGCCCGAAGCTTCGGCCACCGATTGCGCGCCCTCGGCTTCGCCGGCCGCCTCTTCCTCCGCGGGGGGCGCAGCCGTCGCCTCCGGCTCGGGACCTTGAGGTTGCTCCTCTTCCAGACCCAGCACCTCGGCAAAGCGCTTGGGGTCAAAACCCGTTCCCGCGGGGATGAGCTTGCCGATGATGACATTTTCCTTGAGACCCAGCAAGCGGTCCTTGCGCCCCGCAATGGTGGCCTCGGCCAGCACGCGAATGGTGTGCTGGAAGGAAGCCGCAGAGAGCCACGATTCGGTCGCCAGGGCTACCTTGGAGATGCCCAGCAGAATGTCGCGGTACTTGGCCGGTCGCTTGCCTTCGGCCACCAGTTTTTCGTTCAGGCGCCGCACCTTGAGCCGGTCCACGATGTCGCCGGGCAGGTAGTCGGTGTCGCCCGGGTTGACGATGTGCACTTTGGAGGTCATCTTGCGAATGACCACCTCGAAGTGCTTGTCGTGAATCTTCTGGCCCTGGGTGCGATACACCTTCTGCACTTCCGAAAGCAGGTAGAGCTGCGCGGCTTCCCGGCCGCGGATTTGCAGCACCCGGTGGGGGTTGAGGGAACCCTCGGTCAACGGCTGGCCAGCTTCCACCCGGTCGCCCGTTTGCACCAGCAACGGCAGGTTGCCGGGAATTTCGTATTCCCGCACCTCTTTGCGCTCGTAGGCCACAATCAGGCGGTCGCCTTCTAAGCGCACCCGACCGGCATGGGTGGCCTTGACTTCTTCGCCATCGGGGGTGGTGTAGAGCACCTGTCCTTCTTCCACCGCGCCGCCATCCTCCACGGCCAGAACCGCGTCCTCGGGCAGCGGGTATTCGTCCTGGGCCAGGTAGCTGTGCATGACCCGCACGATGCGCAGGTCGGGATATTTGTCGGAGTGGGTGACCTGCACCACGCCCGCGATTTCAGTGATGACCGCCTCGCCCTTGGGCTCTTTACGGGCTTCCAAGGCCTCTTCCACCCGGGGCAAACCGGTGGTGATGTCGCGCTCCGAAGCCACACCGCCGGTGTGGAAGGTGCGCAGGGTCAATTGCGTGCCAGGCTCGCCAATGGACTGGGCGGCCATGATGCCCACCGCAGTCCCCACTTCCACCATCTTGCCCGTGCCCAAATCCAGACCATAGCATTTGGCGCACAACCCAAAGGGCGCTTCGCAGGTCAGGGGCGAACGCACTTTCACCGCGGGAATACCCGATGCCTGGATGCGCCGCGCGTGCCGCTTTTCGATGAGCTCACCGGCGCGGACAATGAGCTCGCCGGTCTCGGGGTCGACAATGTTTTCCGCGGCCACGCGGCCCCACACCCGCTCGCTCATGCTCTGGCCGCCCACATCATCGTCGCGGCGAATTTCCCAGGCCTGGTCCGTGCCGCAGTCTTCCATGGTGACGATGACATCCTGGACCACATCCACCAGGCGGCGGGTGAGGTAACCCGCGTCCGCGGTGCGCAGGGCGGTGTCGGCCAGGCCTTTGCGGGAGCCGTGGGTGGAGATGAAGTACTCCAGGTTGCTCAGGCCTTCGCGGAAGTTGGAGCGAATGGGCAGGGGGATGATGCGGCCCGAGGGGTCGGCCATCATGCCCCGCATGCCGGCCAGCTGGGCGATGGTGCCGTAGCCGCCTTTGGTGGCGCCCGAGATGGCCATGACGGCCAGGTCGTTGGTGGGGTCGAGCACCCGCTTGACGGCCTCGCGCACTTCCTCGGTGGCCCGCTGCCAGATTTCGATGACCCGTTCGTTCATTTCCTGCTCGGTGAGCAAACCCCGGCGGAAGGCGCGCTCGACCCGGTCCACTTCCTCGTGGGCCCGGCGGATGATTTCCCATTTTTCGTCGGGCACGGTAATGTCGGCGATGGCCACGGTGACGCCCGAACGGGTGGCGAATTTGAAGCCGATATCTTTGATGGGGTCGGCCACGGCCACGGTGGCCTCGTCGCCGCCCAGCTCGTAAATTTGGGACATCAAATCGCGCACGCCGCCTTTGTCAAGCACCTGGTTATAGAAACGCATGAACTCGGGCAGCACCCGATTGAACAGCACCCGGCCCACGGTGGTGTCGATGACCCGCTCTTCAGGACGCTCCAGGCGGCGACCTTCGTCGTCGTACCAGGTCAAGGTGCGGAATTTGATGCGCGCGTGGATATCGACTTCGCCCAGGTTGTAAGCCAGTTCCACTTCGTCATAATCGCCAAAGGCCAGACCATCGCCCTTGTGCGGCCGCGGGTCCTCCATGGTGAGGTAGTAAATGCCCAGCACCATGTCCTTGGACGGGGTGATGATGGGCTCGCCGTCCGCGGGCTTGAGCAGGTTCTTGGTGCTCAACATCCGCTCCCGGGCCTCCTGGATAGCCTGGGGCGTGAGGGGCAGGTGCACGGCCATCTGGTCGCCGTCGAAGTCGGCGTTGAACGCGGTGCACACCAGGGGGTGCAGCTGAATGGCGCTGCCTTCGATGAGGATGGGCTCGAAGGCCTGAATGCCTAAGCGGTGCAGGGTGGGCGCCCGGTTGAGGAGCACGGGACGCTCTTTGATGACCTCTTCCAGCACTTCCCACACTTCGGGGCGTCCGCGCTCGATGAAGCGCTTGGCCCCGCGGATGTTGTTCACATACTCTTTCTGCACCAGGCGCGCCAGCACGAAAGGCCGATAGAGTTCCAAAGCCATGGTCTTGGGCAAACCGCACTGGTGCAGCTTGAGTTTGGGCCCCACCACAATCACCGAACGGCCCGAGTAGTCGACCCGCTTGCCCAGCAAATTGCGGCGGAAGCGCCCTTTCTTGCCCTTGAGCATGTCGCTCAGGGATTTCAGCTCCCGGCGACCGCGGCGCAACAAGGCCTTGCCCCGATAGGAGTTGTCGATGAGGGAATCCACCGCCTCTTGCAACATGCGCTTTTCGTTGCGAATGATGACATCGGGCGCGCCCAGTTCGATGAGCCGCTTGAGGCGGTTGTTGCGGTTGATGACCCGGCGGTAGAGGTCGTTCAGGTCGCTGGTGGCAAAGCGCCCGCCATCGAGCTGCACCATGGGCCGCAGGTCGGGCGGCAGCACGGGCAGCACGGTGAGAATCATCCACTCGGGTCGGTTCCCCGACCGGCGGAAGGCCTCGACAATCTTGAGGCGCTTGATGGCCTTCTTGCGCTTCTGCTTGCTCTTGGTGGTCCGCACCTCGTCCCACAGGTCCTGGGCCAAGGCGTCCAGGTTCAAACCGCTCAAAATTTCGTGGAAGGCCTCCGCGCCCATGTCGGCCCGGAAGACATTGCCCCAGCGGGACTTGAGCTCCCGGTAGCGGGGTTCACTGAGGAAAGTGAGGGGCCGCAGCTCCTGCAATTCGGCCAGCCAGCGCTGCCGTTCGTCTTGATCCGCGTCGGCCTGGGTCTCCAGTTCTTCCCGCAGCAGGTCCATGCGGCGCTGGGCCTCGGCGCGAATGCGCTCCCGCTCGGCCTCGATTTCGGCCAGGCGGGCGTCTTTCTGTTCTTGCAGCTGGGCTTCGATGGCCGCCAAATGTTCCTGCACAATCTGCTGCACCCGGCTCAAGTGCTCGCTGGTCACGGTTTCACCGGCCTTGGCGACCAAAATCTCGGTGGCGCCAAAGCGCACCGGAGCCTGCAGCACCTTACCCATTTGGGCCTGCAGGGTTTGCTCCAACCGCTGGCCTTCGCGGATGATGGGTTCCAGCCTGGCCGCCACGGCCTCGCTGTATTCGGCTTCGACGGCCTGACGCTGGGCTTCCAGGCGGGCCAGGCGTTTGTCGCGCTGGGCCTTGATTTCCGCGATGCGGGCGTTGATGCGCTCTTCCAGCTCGCGTTCGCTCTTGCCGATTTCCTCTTTCAGCCGCTGAATGGCCCGCTGGCGGGCTTCCTCGTCGACATAAGTGACCACATACTGGGCGAAGTAGAGCACCCGCTCCAGGTTGCGGCGATTGATGTCGAGCAGCAGGCCCAGGTAAGAGGGCACGCGGCGGGTGTACCAGATATGGGCCACCGGCGCGGCCAGGCGAATGTGCCCCATCCGTTCCCGGCGCACCGAGGAACGGGTCACCTCCACCCCGCAGCGTTCGCACACAATGCCCTTGTAGCGCTTGTTCTTGTATTTGCCGCAGTAACACTGCCAGTCCCGAGTCGGGCCAAAGATGACTTCGCAGAACAAGCCATCCTTTTCGGGGCGCAGGCGGCGGTAGTTGATGGTCTCGGGCTTGGTGACTTCGCCGTAGGACCAGCTGAGAATGGTCTCAGGCGAAGCCAGGCGAATGCGCAGGGAGAGAATGTCTTTGGTCTCCACAAGCAACCTCCTGGGGAAAGGACCCTGGGCGTAAGTGAGGGCGGGATAGGCCCTTAAACAAAAGGCGCGCCACAGGCAACTACGCCTGTCGCGAAGGCGGTCGAAAAACGCGTGCTACGCGCATTGCTGGGCAGACCCCACAAAAAACATCCAACAGACAAAAAAAGCCAGCGCGCAGGCGCGTTGCGCGCCACCACGCTCGCTATGCTGGGGGAAAAAGGCCTTGGGTTTGCATGCGGCCGCATTATACCCTCAACCGCCAGACGCGTCAAGGGTCGTTGGCCAAAACAACCGGGTTTTTCCAAGCAAAAAGCACATGGAGCCACGGGGAATACAGAGAAGCGGGCACAATTATTCGCTCCGTGCCCTTGGCTTCCCCGTGCGAAATCCGCAAATCAGCGTTGTTGGGGCCCTTGGCGTTAGAAACAAGCCCTGGCGCGGCCCGGGGTTTATCTTCTGTTTATGTGGCTTTGGTAGAATGAAGCGCGATGGAACTGCGCGAGGTCCCCCTCACCTTTTCCCGGGAAAAACGCTCGCGGCCCAGGCGGGTGCTGTTGTATCTGCTGCTCAACCTGGCCGCATTGGCCTTCGCGCGCCAGGTATTCGCTGGCCAGGTCACCCTCGAGACTTTCGTGCGGCCCACGCCCACCCCCACCCGTTCCCCCCGCTCGTGGGTGGAAGAAGCTCGCGCGCTCTTCGAGGCCGGCGACCTGGAAGGCGCAGCCGAAGCCTATCGCCAGGCCCTGGCCATTCAGCCTGACGGCCGGTTGTGGGCCGAGCTGGCCCGGGTGCTGGTCTATTCCAGCGCGCTGATGACCAACGACGCGGAGCAACACGCCCGCTTGCAAGAAGCCGTGGCCGCGGCCGACAAAGCCGTGGAGCTGGCCCCCGACGACGCCACCACCCACGCGGTGCGGGCGTTTGCCCTGGACTGGCTGGCCCTCAACCCCTTTGTGCCGCCGGACCAAAGCGACGCGCTGCTGGCCCAGGCCGAAAACGAAATCGCCCTGGCCCTGCGCCAGGACCCCAACAACGCGCTGGCCCTGGCTTATT
>JALSPJ010000275.1 GCA_026985995.1 Anaerolineales bacterium | reverse complement strand
TGCACCGCGGTTTGGATGGACCCCACCAGCAGGTGCCCCACCGGGTGGTCTGCGGCGCGGCCCTGGCACATGGCGCACGGGTGGAAGCAATAGGCGATGGCCTCTTCGTCTTCTTCAATCCAAAATTCGGTCTCGGGGGTGGAGATGGTGGCCACGGCCTGCCCCATTTGCTGGAGCACGGTTTTGATGCGCTGGCGTTCGGGCAGCAATTTGACCGCCCGCCCCAGCAGCCCCAGCAATTTGGGCTGCTCGCGCAAGCCGTAATAGAAAGAAGCGCGGCCGATACGGCGCAGCATACCCTTTCCCGCCCGGCCATAAAAGGCTTCGATGGCCGCGTTGAGGCGGGCGTAGTCTTCGAACGAAATGGCCGGTTCGGCGTTATCGGGCGGAAGGTGCTGGATGTAGGCTTCCAGGCCTGCATCTCGCAGCACGATTCGCAAACCGCGCTCGCCCATGATTTCGGCGATGGCCATCATAGCCTGGCGCATGAGCGCGTTGGCAATGTAGAAGGTGCCTGGGGTGTCGCCGGTCATATGGCCTCCTGCTGTGCAGTCCCCCGGACAACGCTACTCCGATAGGCGCACCTCCACTCGTCCGTGGTCGTCACCCCGAGCCATGCACATGGTTTCGACGACTTCCACCTTGCGCCCCACGGCCCACTGCACCGCGGCTTGAATGGAACCGACCAGAAAATGGCCCAAAGGTTCTTCGCTGCGGCGGTTGATGCACAGCCCGCACGGCCGCAGGCAAAACGCCAAAGTGCCGTCGTCGTCTTCCTCCACCCAGGCGTCTTGCTGGGGTACGGTGCCTTCCTGGATGCCTTTGGCCATTTGCTGCAGCAAGAGCTTGACCCGTTGGCGGGTGGGCAGGGCCTTGATGGATTGGGCCAACAGGCGCAGAATGAGGGCCTGGTCCCGCAAGTTTTGCTGGAACACGGCCGCGCCAACGCGCCTGAGCACCCCTTTGGCCCGGGGGCCATAGCGCCGGGCGATGGCGGCATCCAGGGCCGCGTATTCCTCGAAAGTGATGGCCGGCTCGTCGTTGTCGGGCGGCAGGCCAATGTGCGCCAAACCGGCTTCTTTGAGCACGGCCTTGAGCCCCGCGTCGCCAATGACTTCAGCAATGCCTAACAACGCGGAGCGCAGAAGACGATTGGTGATACGATATGCCGCGTTTTCAGCCATCGAAGCAAACTCTGTCCTGGGTTATGCATTTCCATTATACTCCAAATTCGCGCTTGTGGCGCCTGTTTTGACGAGCATAAATCGCACAACAAAATGCATTAACACCATCACCCAGAGGCCCGAGGAACGCAGCGAGACAGAAAAGATTGCCCTCTCCGTGCCCGTTGCGTCTTGTGTGAGACGGGTAAATCGGCGTTATTGGGGCCGTTGGCGTTCGCAAAAGCAAAAGCCCGTGCGCGTTAATGTCCCCGCGTCGGGCGCTGAGATGTTACAATAGGCGTAGGTGCCGAGATTTTCTGTCATGAGGAAATGCATCATGCCCGAAGAAATCACGCCCGAGCTCTTCGCCCATTTGGTGGAACTGGCCGCGTTGGAACTCACGCCCGACGAGGCCGCATACCTGCGCCGGGAGCTCAATCGCCAGCTGGACGCCATTCATTTGTTGGAACGCACCGCCATCCCGCCCGACACGCCCATCACCTCCCATGGGGTGCCTTACCCGCGGGAGCGGCGCGCCCCCCTGCGGGACGACGCGCCCCGTCCCTTCCCCCGGCGGGACGCGCTGTTGCAACAGGCCCCGGAAACAGACCCCGAGGGTTATGTGGTGGTGCCCGATATTCCTCACGAAACCCTATCATGACCCCTCACGAGGCGTAACATGGTTTGGTGGCAACGCTCTGCTGTGGACATTGCCCGCCTGGTGCGCAGCGGTCAGGTTTCGGCCCGCGAGGTGACCGAAGCCGTGCTGGCGCACATCGCCCGGGTCGACGGCGCGCCCGGGCGTTTGCTGGAACCGGGCCAGGACCCTGCGGCTGTGCACGCGGCCGAGCCCGGCGTGCACGCGTTCATCACCCTGACCCCGGAGCGGGCCCTGGCCCAGGCCGACGCAGTGGACCGCGCCCTGGCCCGGGGCGAGGACCCGGGGCCCCTGGCCGGCGTGCCCTTCACCGTCAAAGACATTTTCACCGTGGAAGGCACGCCCTCGACCGCCGGCTCCCGCATTCTGGCCAATTTCGTCGCCCCTTACACGGCCACCGCGGTGGCGCGCTTGGAGGCCGCGGGGGCCATCATGTTGGGCAAAGTCAACCTGGACGAATTCACTTTCGGTTCGTCCAACGAATCCAGCGCGTTCCAGCCCAGCCCCCGCAATCCGTGGGACCTGGAGCGGGTGCCGGGGGGCTCCTCGGGCGGCAGCGCGGCCGCGGTCGCGGCTTACGAAGGCGCGCTGTCGGTGGGCACCGACACGGCCGGTTCCATCCGCCAACCGGCCGCGTTTTGCGGCGTGGTAGGTCTCAAGCCCACCTATGGCCGGGTGAGCCGCTACGGCCTCATCGCCTTCGCTTCGTCCATGGACACCCCCGGCCCGCTGGCCCGCACCGTGGCCGACGCGGCCTTAGCCCTGCAGCTCATGGCCGGGGCCGACCCCCACGACGCCACCGCAGCCACCGTGCCCGTGCCCGACTACCTGGCCGAACTGGCCAAAGGCGTGCGGGGCCTGCGGGTGGGCCTGTCGCCCGACTATTTCCGCATCACCACGGTGGACCCCGAGACCGGCGAAGTAACCACCACCGAAGTGGCCCCCGAAATTCGGGCCGCGGTGGAAGCCGTGGCCCAGGTGCTGGCCGACCTGGGCGCGGAGATTGTGCCCGATGTGCCCATGCCCCACACCCGGGAGGGCATTCCCGCGTATTTCGTCATCTCCCGGGTGGAAGCCGCGTCGAATTTGCACCGTTACGACGGCGTGAAATACGGCTACCGCACCCCCGAGGCCGTGGCCGACCTGCGGGAAATGTATCGCAAGACCCGGGGGCAGGGCTTTGGCTTGCAGCCCAAACTGCGCATTCTCATGGGCATGTATGTGAGCGCCGCGCAATACAGCGCGCGCTATTACGAGCGCGCTTTGCGGGTGCGCACCCTCATTCGCCGGGACTTCGAGTCCATCTTCGACCCCCGGGGGCCCTATCGCCTGGATGCCTTGCTCACGCCCACCACGCCCACCACCGCGTTCCCCGTGGGTGCGGTGTATGGCGATAGCGTGCTCATGCAATACGCGGACCAGCTGACCGTGGCCGCCAACCACGCGGGGGTGCCGGCGTTGTCCATTCCTGCCGGGTTCGACGCGCAAGGGCTGCCCATTGGCGTGCAATTCTTCGCCCCCGATTTCCGCGAGGACCTGCTGCTGCGTTTAGGCCACGCGTATGAGCAGGCCACCGCGTCGGCAGCCTGGCGGCAGCGTCGGCCCCCGGCGGTGGAACCGTGAGATGAGCCTGGCCGCGGCTTCCTCCCCCCTGCAACCCCTCACCCTGGCTCAGGCCATGGCCGCCTATCTGGATGTGGTGCGCCTGGCCCGCAGCCACAACACGGCCCGCACTTATGCCCAGGCCCTGCGGGCCTTCCAGGAGAGCCTGCGCCAACGCGACATCGACCCCGATACCACCCCCCTGGTGGCCCTGGACGAAGCCTGGCTGACCCATTTCGCTCGCGACCTCAAAGACTTGGCCCCGGCCACCGAGCAGCTGTATCTCACCGCGACCCGGGGGTTTTATGCCTTCGTGGCTGCCAACTGGCGGCCCGAGTTGAACATGGAGCGCATCAAGTTCATGCTGCGCCAGCACAGCCGTCGACCCGGCCCCCGCTTGCCCCAGTTCCCCTATCAGGCCATCGAGCAGGTGTTGACCTACGCCCAAAGCCTCAAGCAGGTGGCCGAGCGGGAAGAAGACCCGCGTGCTCGGCTGCGCCTGCTGCGCGACCGGGCCTTTCTGCTCACTTTGGCCGATACGGGCCTGCGGGTGCACGAGGCTTGCGGCCTGCGTCGGGGCGACATCGATTGGGAAAGCGCCCGCGCGTTGGTGGTGGGCAAAGGCAACCGGCAGGATGTGGTGCGCTTTTCCCCCCGGGCCCTGGACGCACTGCAAGATTACCTGCGGGCCCGGGCCCTGCTCGACGGCAGCAGCGGCCGCCCCCTGGCCGCGCTGCCCGTCTTCGCCCGCCACGATAAGCGGGCCGGCAAGCGGGTGCTGCCCATCAGCACGGTCACCGGTCGCGACATTGTGCGCCAGCGGGTGCAGGAGGCCCTGGGCCCCGAAGCCGCGGGCACCATCACCCCGCACTCCTTCCGCCATTATTTCGTCACCCGGGTGCTCAAAGGCTCGGGAGGCAATCTCAAGCTGGCCCAGGTGCTGGCCCGCCACCGCAACATCCAGGTCACCCAGCGCTACGCGCACCTGAGCGACGACGAGTTGGACCGGGCCTATGCGGCCATCTTCCGGGCCGGGGGCGATGCGCCCGCCGACGAGGGTCGGGGTTGAGGCGGCCTCGGTCCGGCGTCGGTTCCCCCGGTGGTGGGGTGGGGTGGAACCGACAGAACGGGCCCGCGCGCTAAGTTTTGGCCCCGCGCACCTCGCCCTGCCGCAGCCACTTGGCGATGCCGCCGGGGTGCTCGAACGCCTCCAAGGCCGTCAGCAGGGCTTCGGGGGTCGTGGCTTCCAGCAGCAGGCGCCGGTGTTCCACATAAAGAAAGCCCTGGCCCAGCGCGTCATCCACGAATTCCAGCAGCTTGTCGTAAAAGCCGCGAAAGTTGAGCAAGCCCACGGGCTTGCGGTGCAGGCCGATTTGGGCCCAGGTGAGAATCTCGAAGAGCTCCTCCCAGGTGCCGAAGCCGCCGGGCAGGGCCACGAACGCGTCGGCCAGCTCGGCCATGCGCGCCTTGCGGGTGTGCATGTCGGGCACCACTTCTAAGCGGGTGAGGCCCGTGTGGGCCAGCTGGGGCGTGTAGAAGTGGTCGGGCAGCACGCCGATGACCTCGCCGCCGGCTTCCAGCGCGGCATCGGCCAGCGCGCCCATGAGGCCCGTGCTGCCGCCGCCGTAAACTAAGCGCCAGCCCCGCTGCGCGATGCGGCGGCCCATTTCGCGGGCCACTTCCAGATACGCAGCCGGCACATGGTCCGACGAACCGCAATACACGCACACGCTGCGAATGTCCATGATGCACCTCGTGAGCCAAAGGATGGCCCCCATTGTACCTCAGGCCGGGTTTTGGAGCACGGCTTCTAAGGCCTGATAGAGGCGGGGCATGTCTTCGGGCTTTCCGGCGCTGATGCGAATGTGGTCGTGCAGGCCGGGCTTGTCGAAATAGCGCACCAGCACGCCGTGTTCGCGCAGCAGCCGGTCTCGCACCGTGCGGCCGTCGAGGCCCGCCGCGGTGATGCGGGCCAGCACGAAGTTGGTTTGCGAGGGGTAGGGCTCGATGCCGGGCATGGCCTGCAGGCGTTGGAAGAGCTCGCGGCGTACCTGCTGCAGGCGCTGCACCACGGGCAGCCATTGCTCCCGGTGTTGCAGCGTGACCAGCGCCGCGACCTGGGCGGCTACATTGACATTGTAGGGCTGCTTGATGCGCCACAGCACCTGGGCCAGCCACCGGGGGAACGCGCCATAGCCCACCCGCAGCCCGGCCAGCCCGGCCCACTTGCTGAAGGTGCGCAGCACGACCAGGTTTTCCCGCTCGGGCACCTGGCGGATGAAGGAACGCCGCGCGCCCCACGGCCCGCCGTCGTCGACGAATTCGATGTACGCCTCGTCCAGCACCACCAGGGTGGGTAGTTCCAGCAGGGCTTCGAGCACGGCCCGGTCGGGCAGGGAACCATCGGGGTTGTTGGGCGTGGCCAGCAGCAGCGCCTTGGCCTGGCTGCTTTCCACCGCCGCGGTAATGGCTTCGACATCCAGGCCGAAGTCGGGCCGCCGGGCCACGGCGATGACCCGCGCGGCGTTGATGCGGGCGTCGAAGGCGTACATGCCGAAGGTGGGCGGGCAGATGACCACCGCGTCGCCGGGGTCGAGCACGGCCCGCAGCAGCAGGTCGATGAGTTCGTCGGCGCCCGCGCCGGCCAGCAGATACTCGGCCGGCACCTGGGTGAATTCGGCCAGGGCCTGGCGCAGGGCCCGGC
>JALSPJ010000274.1 GCA_026985995.1 Anaerolineales bacterium | reverse complement strand
GCCCGTGCGTTACACCGACACCGCCCCCGACCGCCTGCGCGCGGATTTCAAAGACGCGTACCGGGCCCTCATCGCCCTGGCCTACATGGGGAACCCGGACCTGGCCCGGGCCCGGGCCCGGCTGGCCCTGCTGGCCGACCCCAACCCCGCGCAGGCTTTGGCCGTGCAGGCCCAGGCCCGGGCCGCGGACCCGCGCGAGCGGGCCGCGTTGCAGCGCCTGGCCGCGGCCCTGGTGGGGCAACCGCTGCCGCCCGCGGCCCCCACGGCGACGGCCACACCGCAGCCAGGGCCCACGAAGGACCTTGGGGCGGCGTCTTCCCCCGCGGCCTCGCCGCGGCCCACGGCTACCGTGGCTGCTGTGCAGCCCCCCACGCCCACGCCCACCATTCGTCCCACGCCGGGCGTCACGCCATCGCCCACGCCGCTGCCCTTCTTCCGCGTGTTCCGCCGCGAAACCGTGTGCGACCCCGCGCACCCGGGCCTGGTGCGGGTGGAAGTGTACGACGCGCAGGCCGAGCCCGTGCCCGGCGTGGCGTTGCTGGTGCTGGGGCCTGAAGGCGAGCAGGTCATCTACACCGGCCTGCAGCCGGACCGGGGCCTGGGCTATGCCGACTTCGTCATGGCGCCGGGGGCCACTTACCGCCTGCGGGTGCGCAGCGGCAGCGAGACCGTCGACGGCCTGAGCGCGGTGCGCTGCCGCGGGGAAGGCGGCGCCGACTACCCCGGCGGTTGGGAAATCATCTTTTCGGCTGGGCCATGAGGTTGGAGGTTGGTGGATAGTGGTTGGTGGTTGGTGGCCGCTTCCCGTGCGGTTTCAACCGCGGTGGCATTGCCTCGGGCGCAGCACGCGGTGCGCCTCTACCGTGCTCCGTGCTGGCCGTTCTGGGCTCTTGTTCATCCTTGCCTTGTGAACCCCTTCCCCCCGTGGCCCCCCTTCCCCTCATAGGGGACGGGGGGCATGGCGCCCTGGGTGCACTGCCGTGCACCCCTACCGCGCTCACCGCTCCCTGCTGGCCGCTCCCTGCTGTCTGCTGACCGCTGACTGCTGACTGCTGACTGCTGACTGCTCCACTTCACCGAGCCAGGGCCTGTTTGAGCGCGGCAATGGTGGGAATGGGCGTGGGGTCATGGCCGTAGGCCAGGGCCAGGTAATAGGCCGTGTAGTCGCCCAGCTGCAGCAGGCTCCACTGCTGGGCCAGGCGGTTGGGGCCCTGACCCACCAGCACATCGGTGTTCAGCCCCGCGGTGAGGAAGATGTGCCGGGTGTGCTGCACCCGCAGGCGGTTGCGGGGGTGCAGGTCGGCCGCGTCGAGGAACAGGGCCATGAAGGCCTGCTGAAGAGCCGGGGGCTGCTCCAGTCCGGCCAGGGTGTTGTGGTCCGCTTCGGGCAGGGCCTCGAATTGGGCCCAGGCTTTGGCCAGCTCGTTGATTTGGCCCTTCCAGCGGCGGGCTACCGGGGCCAGGAACTCCGCGCCGAAGATGGTCACCCAGCGCGCTTGCAGCTGCCCGGCCAGGCGCTTGGCCGGGTTTTCGGGCGTGGGCACCTCGAAGGCCAGGGCTTCGCGCTGCAGGCGCAGAACCTGGACCGTGGCGCGCAGGTCCTCGGTGGGGTCGTCGGCCAGGCCCAAGCGGGTGAACAGGGCCAGCAGCAGGCCGAAGGTGAGGCCCACCGCGGCCCGGGGCTGGCCGGCGTGCTGAAATCGCCACAGGGGGGCGTTGGCTTCGGCGGCCCATTGCGCCAGCCGGCCGCCGGTGGTAAGGGCCAGCCAGGGGCAGCCGCGGCGCTGGGCTTCCTGGGCCGCGCTGAGGGTTTCTTCGGTGTTGCCCGAGTGAGAAGAAGCCACCACGAGCACCTCGGGGCCCTGGGCCCAGGCGGGCAGGCCATAGTTGCGCCACACCACGACGGGGATGGGCAGCCGCGGTTGCGTATAGCCAACCAGCAAATCGCCGGCGATGGCCGAGCCGCCCATGCCGGCCAGCACCACGGCCCGCCAGCGCCCGTTGGTGGGCAAAGGCAGGGTTTGACCCGCGGCCCAGCCGCGTTCCAGCTGCTCGGGTAGGGCATGGATTTCCGCGTACATGTCCTGGGCGTCGATTTGCGCCTTGCGCTGGGGGTCATCCATGGGAAACATGAGGGCCTCCTGACAGGGGCGTGGTGGGGTGAGGGGCTCTATTTTACCAACGCTTCCAGCACATCGCGGCCCAATTCGTTGAGGTCCCAGGTGTCGTAGCGGCTCAGGCCCAGGCGCACGATGACCACCTCCCGGGAGGGGATGACCAGCACCGCCTGACCGTCGTGCCCCAGCGCGGCGAACGCGTCCTCGGGCAGGTCGGGCCAGGGCCTGGCGTTGGGGTCGTCGGCCGTGCCGCGGTTGAGCCACCAATGCGCGCCATATTCGCCGCCCGAAGCCGCGGTGACCTGGGTCGAAAACGCCACCCAGCCCGGCGGCAAAATTTGCTGTCCATCCCACACGCCGTCCTGCAAATAGAGCAGGCCAAAGCGGGCCCAGTCCCGAGCCGAGGCGTACATGTACGACGAACCCACCCACGAGCCGCTGGCGTCGGGTTCCAGCACCGCGGTGTGCATGCCCAAGGGCCAAAACAGGGTTTCATAGGGGAACCGCCAGTACGCGGCCAGCTCCTCGGGGTCGCCACCGAAGCCTAAGCGCACCAGGCGGGCCAGCAGGTTGGTCGAGCCGCTGGTGTAGTTCCACCATGTACCCGGCGGCTGCGCCAGGGGGCGGCGGGCCGTGTACGCACCCATGTCGCCGGTGTTGTAGAGCATCTGCAGCACATCCGCGCGCAGGTCCGCGTAATCCTCCCGGAAGTCCAGGCCGCTGGTCATGCGCAGCAGATGCTCCCAGGTGATAGCCTGCCGCGGGTCGTCGGGCCGGGCGCGCCACTCGGGCGCGGGGGCGGGGTCCGTGACCTGGATGCCCTGCCGGGCCAGGTAGATGCCCACCAGCGCGGAAGTCACGCTTTTGGTCATGGACCAGCCCAGCAGGGGCGTTTGCGGGGTGATGCCCTCCGCGTAGCGTTCCCCCACCAGCTGGCCGCGCCACGCCACCAGCACCGCGCGGGTGTGCCTGGGCCGGGCCGGGTCGGGCTCGGCAAAGGCCCGCTCCAGCGCCTGGGCCAGCGCGGGAATGTCGCTGCCCGCGGCCGTGTTGCGAATGGTCGACGCTTCGCCGTAGGGCCAGGGCGCGTCGGGGTTGGGGGCTGCGGCCGGGGGAAGCTCCAGGGGCGCGGTGGCATAAGGCCCGGGCCCGGCCAGCAGGGTACAGCCCAGGTTGGGGCGGTAGATGGCCGTTTGGCCCTCCAGCCAGCCCCACAGGGTGGCGGTGGCCAAGCCGTTGGCTTCGTCGACCTGCACCCGCAGGTAGGGCACCAGAGGATTGTCGGGCAGGTCGCGCAGCACTTGCTCAACGGTAAAGCCGGCCACGAAGTGTTCGGAGCACACCATTTTGGCCGTGTAACCGGTGGCGACGCGCAGCATGGGGCGTACATAGTGCGTATAGCCAAAGCCGAGTGCCACAATCAGCAGAGCCAACAACAAGAGCCCGAGCCAGCGTCGGCTTTTGCGGGTGCGGGTCATGGGGAACCTCCCAGGGCGAGCGTTTCGGCCTTTGCGCCTACCGCGCGCAAAAAGTCGGCCAGCAGGCCGTAGGCCGTGGTGTGGGGCGTGGGGTCGTCTTCCCGCAGCGCTAAGTGGCCCAGCACATCGGTCTCCAACAGCACGATGGACGAAGTGCCCATGACGCCGTACAGGGGCGATGCGGGGCCCACCAGCTGCGGTTCCACCCGGGCCTCGATGCCCCCGTCGGAGGTGCGGCGGGCCGAGCACACCAGCTTCCAGCGCTTGCCCTGCGCGGCCGCGGCCCGCACATCGTCCAAGGTCAAATGGCGAATGCCTTGCCGCTGCACCTGCTGCGGCGTGAAGGGCCGCCCCATGAGCACCGTCACCAGCGCGGCCACCTTGATGGCCGCGTCCCAGCCGTCGATATCGCCCGAGGGGTCTGTTTCGGCAATGCCGATGCTTTGGGCGTAGGCCACGGCCTGTTCCAGGGTCTCGCCGTGTTCTTCCATGCGGCTGAGGATGAGGTTGGTGGTGGAGTTGAGAATGCCCTCGAAGGCCAGCACCTGCGCCCCGGGCAGTGTGGCCTCATAAAGGGCGAACACGGGCGCGCCATCCATCACCGCGCTTTCGAAGAGGAACCGGCGGCCCTGGCAGCGGGCTAAGCGGCGCAGCTCGTGGAACGCGTGTACCACCGGGCCCTTGTTGGCCGTGATGGCGTGCATCCCCCGCTCCAGGGCCAGGCGCAGGTGCGAAATGGCCGGCTCGCCGGTTTCGTAGTTCACGGGCGTATTCTCGAAGAGCACATCCGCGGCCACCCGGCGCACGAAGTCGAGGCTGTCGGTGGGCGGGGGCTCGAGGCCCAGGGCCGTGAGGTCCTCACCGGCCTCGGCCAGGGCCAGGGCCTGGGTGAGGTCGATGCCTTGAGGGTTGAGGGCCATGCCGTGGCGCCCCGTGGCGATGCCGGTCACCACCACCTCCAGGCCGTAGCGTTGGCGCAGCTCGTCTTCCTTGCGCAGCAACAACTGGGCCAACGCGCGGCCCACATTCCCAAAACCCAGCAGGGCAACGCGATAGATGGGCATGATGGCCTCCTATGGCAAAGGTTCTTTGAAATCGAAAATGCCATCGCGCACGGGCCACACCCGGCCGCACTGCGGGCAGGGCACCCGGTCGGGTTCCACCGGCAAAGGGGCAAAGCCGCACGCGGGGCAGCGGAAGGGCGGCAGCGTCCTCGGCTCATGGCTTGGCTGAGCCTGCGGTTGGGGGGAACCCGACGGCGCGGCCACGGCCTTGACGAACACGCTGGGCGTGAGCTGCCACCAATCGCCGGTGAGCTGGGCCAGGGCGTCCAGCGCCACGAGCAGCCCTGTGGGCACCCAGCGTTTGAGCAGCCCTAAGCGGAAGTGCGACACGGTCAGGCGGCGTTGCACCCGAAAGCCCGCCGCGTGCAGCCATTCTTCCACAGCCCGGGGGTGAAAGTCGAAGTTCAGCGGCGCGAATTCCACGGGCTCGAGGCTGAAGGGGTTCCACTTTTGACGGCCCAGCAGATAGCGCAAAATGGCCTTGAGGTGCCGCTTGCTGGCGAATTCCAAAATGAAAAGGCCATGGTCCCGTAGCACCCGACGCACTTCGGCCAGCACCCGCACGGGTTCGGCCATGTGGTGCAGCACCCGAATCATGGTCGCCGCGTCGAAGAAAGCGTCGGCAAAGGGCAGGTTGTAGGCGTTGCCGGCGACATAGACGAAGCGCCCCTCGCGGCCCAATCGGCGTTGGGCTTCGCGCAACATGGTGCGGGAATAATCGAGCAGCACCACCCGCTGAAAGCCGGTGTAGCGGGGCGTGTTGCGGCCCGCGCCGGCGCCGATTTCCAGCAGCCAGGCGCCCTGGGCCCCGCGCAGCAGGCGGCGTAGCGCAATGGCCTCCACCCGGTCCTCGTATTCCCGGCCGCCGCGCTCCCAAAAGCGCTGCTGATAATCCGAGCCCTCGTAATCGCACACGGGCGGCAGCTCGGTTGGTGCCGCGGCTCCAGCCCCCGCCTCCTTACCCCCTTCATCTCGCAGGGGCTCACTTTGATACCCACCGCGCCCCTGAAGGCCAGATGCTTTTGCCAGAGCCGAGGGGGCGGGGGCGGCCGGCCCCAAAACCCCTCCCCCTAACCCCTTTTCTCGTAGGGGAGGAGGAACCTGGTCCCCGCGAAGGGCCGAGGGCGCGCTTAGCCCCTCCCCCTTAGGAAGGGGGAGGGGTTGGGGAGGGGGATTTTGAACTGCGTGGCCGGGCGAACGGCCCGCCGCCGATGTGGTGGAGACAATGTGTGTAAAAGTAAGCCCCTCATAGGGGAGGGGGAACTTAGCCGTCGCGGAGGGCAGGGCCGCGTTAGGCCCCTCCCTCTTAGAAATCTCGCTTTTAGACCCACCGCGCCCCTGAAGGCCAGGCGCTTTTGCCAGGGGCTGAAGGGATAGGTGCGGCTTGTCAAAACCCCACCCCCTAACCCCCTCCCCTCGTAGGGGAGGGGGAGTTTGGCCCCCGGGAAGGGCCGAGGGCGCGCTTAGCCCCTCC
>JALSPJ010000273.1 GCA_026985995.1 Anaerolineales bacterium | reverse complement strand
CTCCCGTGGGGGGGAACCGACGGGCCTCGAGGCTCACGCCCCGGTCGTGGTGGGTTCCCCTTTCACCGCCCGAAAGAGAATGCCCCGCGCCCGGCCCGGCAACGGCTCCCAGGTCACCGTGCCTTGCAGGCCCAGGGGCGCATACACTTTGTGGAACGCGTCTTGCAGCGACGCGGCCCGGCCCGAAAGCCGCGCCGCCCACTGGGCCCAGCGGGCCCACAGGCGCAGCAGGCCGCCTTCTACGCTCACCAGCACCCACAAATGCCCGCCCGGGCGCAGCACCCGGGCAAACTCGCGCGCGGTCGCGGGTTCCAAGATGTAAGCCGTGGGGAAGGTGCTCAGCACCCAATCCACGCTGGCCGCGGGGAAGGGCAAAGCCTGCGCCCGGGCCTGCACCAGCCGGGGCGAATGCCCCTGCTCGCGCAGCCGGCGCGCGGCCCGGCGGGCCATGGCCAAACTCAGGTCCGCGCCCCACGCCGGTTGGCCCCGGGCGGCCCACACCTCCTGCGCGTAACCGGGGCCAAAACCCACCTCCAGCACCCGGGCCTCGAGGGGAATTTGCCCCGCGACGGTGCGCACCCAGGTGGGCCAATGCCCATTGGAAACGGCCCGGGCCACCCACGGATACATCCCCGCGCCGCGGGTGTAGAGCCAGTTGAGAAAACCGCCCACGCTCCAGCGCAGGGCCTGGTGCACTGCACGACCGACGGGGTTCATCAGCGCCTCCTTTGCTCAGGGCCAAAAAAGCGGCAGCCAGGCCGCATGCACGGTAAACACGAACTGCGCGCCGGACGAGGTATAAATTTCGCCATCTGCATGCAAAGGCGCGGGCGGTTCGCAGTGCACTTCCAGCCGGGTGGCGTGGCGCTGCACCACGCCCGACATGCGCACATGCCCACCCGCGGGGGAAGTGGCCCGCAGCAGGCGCGGCCCCAAACGCCAGCGGCTCATGGCCTGGGCATACACGAAGGTCAAACGGCCATCGAAGCCATCGGCCCCGGGGGTGGGGTAAAACACGCCGCCGGTGCGCGGCCAATTGCCCACCGAAATCAGGGCCATGGGGCCCTCCGCGTGGCCGTCATCCCAGCGCAGGCGCATGAACCAGGAAGGGTTGTCCCACCAGCCCTTGAACGCGGCCAGGGCATAGCGCCACACCCCCCGCACCCGGCGGATGCGCTTTTCAATCATGCTGATGTAAGGCTCCGCGCCCACCGCGGCGTTGTTGACGAACAAAATGCCGTTGACCTCCAGCACATCCATGCGCCGCACCCGGCCCCGAAGCACCAAGCGCACCACATCACGGGGGGCGTGGGGCAGGCCGGTGTTGTGCACCAGGTCGTTGGCCGACCCCAGGGGGAAGATACCCACCGGCGGCCATGGCGTAGCGTGCCGACCCAATGCGTCGGCAATGCCGTTGACCGCCTCGCCGATGGTGCCGTCACCACCGGCGATGAGCAGGGGGCGTTGCGGGTCCTGGGCCACGGCCCGGGCGGCCAGCGGGCGCACCTGCCCGGCCGCCGGCGAAACGAACCACTGGGCCTGCAGCCCGGCTTCGTGCAGCGCGGCTTCGATGGCCGGGCGCTGTTGCGCGGCCAGCCCCCGATGCGCGGCAGGGTTGAAGAGCACGGCCACCGTACGCGTCATCGCGGTTCCCCAACCTCACGCGGCTGCGCGCGCTTCCTCAAATGCGGCTCACCCGGCCACGAACACCCGCAAGGGGATGGGCGCCAAAGTGAGCACCCAAATCGCCAGCCCCAGCCAGGCGGCCCAGCGCCGCGGCGGGTCCAGCTCGGTAATCATGTCCAACGGCTCGGCATAAGTGCGGCCCAAGAAGAAGATGAGCGCGGTCCACAGCCACCAGCCGCTCCAAAACACGCCCAGCAGTGCGGTCAGCCCCAAAACCACGGGGAACAAACGCCGGGCCCGGTACCCCAGCAGGGAGAAAAGCACATGCCCGCCGTCCAGCTGGCCCACGGGCAGCAAATTGAGCGCGGTGACCAGCAGCCCAATCCAGGCCGCGAAGGCCACAGGATGCAGCAACACATCGGTGCCGCCCCACGGCAAGGGGCGGCCGGTGAGCATAAAGCGCAGCGCCTGCCCAAAGGTGAAGCCCTCCGGCGGTGCGGGCAGCCACTGCCCGAAAACCACATACTTGGCCAGCAGGTAGAAGAGGGAATTGCCTTCCAGCATGAGCATTTGCCCCGGCGGCGGCGCGGGCAAAGGGCCCACTTGGGACCACTGGAGCCCCACGAACAACAGCGGCACGGCCACCACCATCCCGGCCAGGGGGCCCGCCAGGCCCACATCGAGCAGCACACGGCGGTTGCGGGGCGGTTCCTTCAGCCGAATGAACGCGCCCAGCGTGCCAAAGGGGCTGAAGGGTGCGGGCAAGGGTAGAAAATAGGGCAGCGAGACAGCCATGCCATGCCGCCGGGCCATGAAGTAATGGCCGAATTCATGGGCCAGCAGAATGGCCATCAAGGCCCCGGTAAACAGCAAGCCCTGTTGGAGCGCGGCCCACAAGCTCCCTTCCAGATGGCCGAACACGCCGGTCCACAACACGCTGAGCACCGTCAGCGCGAAAAGCAGGGCATTGACCCACCACCGGGAGGGCCGCGGGCGAAGGCGGCCGCGCGCCAAAAGCACGACATGTTCCCCGCCGGTTCCCACCCGAAACACCGGCGTCAGGTCCCAGGGTTCCAGAGCCACCCACAGGCGCTCGAACGCGGCCTGACTGTCGCCCAGCAGGCGGCCGGTGAAGCGGGCCACGATGTGGTCCTCAGGGCCGCCCCACATCACGCTTTCGACCCGCAACACCCGGGCCACCAGGGCCAGCAAATGGGTCTGGTCCGCGTGCCAGGCCGGCTCGGAGGGTCGAGGCACCGGCGGGGGCACGGAAGACGCGGCAGAAGGCAAAGACGAAGTCATCATGGGCTCCTGGGCGAAACTCGGCTGCGGGAGTGGATGGGAGTCGAACCCACCCCGGACCGCGTCCGCGGCCCGTCACCGGTTTTGAAGACCGGGGGGCCCACCGGGGCCCAACCACTCCCCCAAGGGATTGCATTATACCATCTCGGGGCAAGCATAGTACAATGAAGGCCCTGGCCGCCGTGCCCAGCCCGCTTATCCGGAGGAAGCCATGCCCTCATTCTCCCATCCCACGGACCTGGACACCCTGTTTCGCCGCGTCTCGCCCCAAGTGGGGCGCATCCTGGACAAGGCCTTGGCCAACCGGGAGCTCACCCGCGCCGAGGCCGAACGCCTTTTCCACACCCAGGGGCTCGACCTGCTGGCCCTGCTGGCCGTGGCCGACGAACTGCGCCGCCGCGCGGTGGGCGATGTCATCACCTATGTCGTCACTCGCAACATCAATTTCACCAATGTGTGCTACATCGGCTGCCGTTTTTGCGCCTTTGGCAAGCCCGCCCGGGACCCCGAAGCCTACACTTTAGACCTGGAAGAAATTGTGGAACGCGCCCGCCAGGCGCGCGCCTGGGGCGCGACCGAGGTATGCCTGCAAGGCGGCCTCAACCCCCACCAGCCGGCCAGCATTTACGAAGACATCGTGCGGGCCATCAAAGCCGCAGTGCCCGAATTGCACATCCACGCGTTCTCGCCTTTTGAAATCTGGTGGGGCAGTCGGCGGCTGGGCATCTCCGAAGAGGCCTTTCTGCGGCGGCTGAAAGACGCCGGCCTGGGCAGCATCCCGGGCACCGCGGCCGAAATTCTGGTGCCCGAAGTGCGCCAACGCCTCACCAAAAACAAGCTCAGCCGCGAAGATTGGGTGCGCATCGTGCGCACCGCGCACCGGGTGGGCCTGCCCAGCACCGCGACCATGATGTACGGCCACATCGACCAGCCCCACCACTGGGCCGAGCACCTGGACCTGCTGCGCAGCATCCAACGCGAAACGGGCGGCTTCACCGAGTTTGTGCCCTTGGGCTTCATTCACGAAAACACCCGCCTCTACCGGGAAGACGGCGCGCGGCCCGGTCCCACGGGCATGGAAGACCTCAAAGTGCACGCGGTGGCGCGGCTCATGCTGCAGCACACCATCCCCAACATCCAGGTGTCGTGGGTCAAGTTAGGCTACAAGATGGCCCAAATGGCGCTCCAGGCCGGGGCCAACGACTTCGGCGGCACCCTGTTCGACGAGAGCATCAGCCGGGCTGCGGGCGAAACCCAGGGCACCCACACCTCCCCGGCGACCTTCGAACGCCTCATTCGCGACCTGGGCCGCGTGCCCCAAGAGCGCGACACCCTCTACCGGCCTGTGGTGCGGGGGGAACCGGCGACCGCGCCCGCGCCCCGGTTGTGGCAAGCGCCCTTGGTGCGCCAGCGCGCGGTCGGCCCGCGAGTGCTGGCCGCCATCGTCTGAGTTTCACAAACCCCTCGGGGAGTGTTTTTCGCCATGCCGGCTCCTGAACGGCGTCCCTGGCTGCCCTGGGTCTTGGCCCTGCTGGTCTTCGGCGAAGTCTTTGGACTGGCCTGGCTGCGCTACGGCAGCCTCGGCTGGGATATGGCCGACCTGGCCAACATGACTCAGGCCGTATGGAACACCACCCAGGGCCGCGTGCTGGCATACAGCATCGGCGGCGTGGTGCGCTCGCGGCTGTTAGAGCACGCGGAGGTGCTTTACCTGGCCTTCGTGCCGCTGTTTTGGGTTTGGCCCAGTCCGTTGGTGCTGATAGGGGGGCAGGCTGCGGTGTTCGCCTCGGGCGTTGTGCCCGCCTACCGCCTTGGGGAGCGCTACCAGGGCCAGGGCTTATGGGCCGCGTTGTTCTACGCGCTGTATCCGGTGGCGCAAACCGCGGTGCTGTTCGATGTACACGGCGACCCGTTCGCGGCCGCGTGCCTGGTGTGGGCCCTGGACGCGTGGGAGCGAAAACGCGACCGGGCCTTCGTGGGCTGGGTGCTGCTGGCCCTGAGCGCGAAAATCTATGTGGCGCTGGTGGTGCTGGCGCTGGTGCTCCTGCTGGGCTGGCGTGCGCCCCGTTCCCGCTGGCCGGCACTGGGCTGGGCCGTGGGGCTGAGCGTGGGGTGGCTACTGGTGGTCGGCTGGGGGCTCAAAATGGTGCTGCCCACGCCCGAAAGCCTGTCGCGCACCGCTTATCTTGGCTTCCGCTACCAAAATGCCTGGCAAGGCATACGCCACACAGTCGTACAACGGGTCTTGCACGGTTTGGTTGCGGTGCTTCCCGCGTTGCCATGGCTCTGGCACCCGCGCGCGTGGCCGGGATTGGCCCTGGTGGCTGCGTCTTTGGCCGCGACCCGGGCCACTTACAACTATGAACTGCATCATTACATTCTGCCCATGCCCTTCTTCCTCTACGCTTTTGTGCAGCAGGCGGCCCGCCAAACGCGCGGGGCGCGGCTGGGCCGCGCCTGGACCCACATCACTTTGGTGCTGGGCTACCTGGGGCTGGTGCTGGTGAAACTGTACATTGCCGCGCCGGCCCATGTGCCCCTGGATATGCGCGCCTGGCAACGGGGGCGGGCCGTGACGGCCTGGGGGCAAAGTCGCGTTTCCCCCGACGGCCCCCTGCTGGTCACCCACAATTTGGCCCCCTTCTTCGCCACCCGACCCTGGCTCAGCGTCGACATCACCTTCCCCACCCGGGCCCGGGCCCAAGAGGCCCTGCTCGACGCGCTGTGGGAAAGCAAGGACGGGGTTTTCATGCGGGCCACGCCCGAACGCATGGCCGCGCTGCTGCAGGACCGCCAATGGGCGCTGGTCGAGATGTACGACGGCGTGCTGTATTTACGCCGCGTGGCCCGGGCCACGACCGAAGACACTTTGGGGGCCAGCCTGGCCGTGGTGTCGGTTCCCCCCGCGAACGACGCCACCCCGCTGTGCCCCGAAGACGCACCAGGGCCCTGGGACCTGGGCAACGGCCTGCGCCTGCGCTGCACGGCGCTGGAACCCGGGCCCCCGGGGGTGGTGCAGGTCGCTTTGCTGTGGCAGCGCGGCCCAGAGGCCGAGGTCCCCGAGGAGGTGGTGGCCATCAGCATCATCGGCGAGTGGCCCACGGCCGGCGAGCGCAAGGTGCACCTGGGCAGCTGGCTGGGCCTTCCGGTGCGGCGCTGGCCGAAGGAGCCGGGCCAGGGGGTGCTCGAACGCCTCCAATGGCGGCTGCACCTG
>JALSPJ010000272.1 GCA_026985995.1 Anaerolineales bacterium | reverse complement strand
GGCGGCTTCTGGTCATCCTGAATGCGATGTTGCGGGACCGCACCCCATGGACACCGGAGAAAGCCATGGCCAAAACCTGATTTTTACCCCCTCTACCCTTGACAATTACAGAGTAGCCTCACCGCTCCCTGCCGTCTTTTTCCGTGTCCATCCGTGCGCATCCGTGGTTTCTTCTTATCCGCGGTTATCTGCGTGTATCCGCGGTTTCATCTCCCCCCGCGCGCCGCCGTGCGCGCCTACCGCGACGGGCGACCAGCCGGGTCGCCCCTACCGCTCCCTGCCGTCTTTTTCCGTGTCCATCCGTGCTCATCCTTGGTTTCTTCTTATCCGCGGTTATCTGCGTGTATCCGCGGTTTCATCTCCCGCCGCGCGCCCCTACCGCGGCGGGCGACCTGCCGGGTCGCCTCTACCGCGCTCCCTGCTCCCTGCTGACCGCTGACTGCTCTTTTTCATCCGCGGCTTTGTCCCTCTCGCCGGCCCCGCCGACGCGCACCCGGGCATCCAGCACCCAGGTGCCCTGGGGCGTCACCCGCACGGGGTTAAGGTCCAGCTCGGCCAGCTGGGGGTGGTCGGCCAGCAGCGTGGCCACGCGCACCAGCACCTCCCGCAGGCCCTGGTCCGGCACGGCCGGCAGGTGTCGATACCCCCGCAGCCGGCGGGCCACGCTGGTCTCGTGCAGCAGCGCGTCCAGGTCCGCGGGGGTGAGGGGTGCCAGTGCGAAGGCCGCGTCGTCCAGCAGTTCCACTTCCACCCCGCCGGCGCCCAGCATGACCACGGGGCCCAAGCGTGGGTCCCGCAGGCCGCCGACGATGACCTCGTGCCCCTGGGGGGCCAGGGCCTGCACCACCACCCCCCGCCAGGCCGCGCCAAAGCGCGCCTGCCATGCCTGGGCCGTCTCGCGCACGGCCTCGGGCGTGCGCAGGCCCACCCGCACGCCGCCCACATCGCTTTTGTGCACCACCCCGGCCGCGTGCACCTTGAGCACCACAGGGAAGCCGATGCGTTGAGCCGCGGCCGCGGCTTCCTCGGGCGTGGCCGCGTATGCCTCGGCCACCCGGGGGATGCGGTAGGCATCCAACAGCGCGGCCACGGTGGTGGGTGGCAACCAGCCCGGCCGCGCGGCGCGCAGCGCGCGCTCGGCCGCGGCCCGGTCCGCGTCGGTGACGCGTAAGGGGGCCTGCCCCGCGGCTTCACGCCGGGTTTGCGCCCGGGCCCACGCGTCCAGCGCGGCCGCGGCTTCTTCGGGAAAGGGGAACACCGGCAGCCCCGCGGCCCGGAAGTGAGCCTCGGCCTCGGGGGTGAGTCGACCGCCCATGAGGGCTACCACCACGGGCTTGGGGTGCGCCTGCATCACCGGAATGATGGCCCGAGCCACCGCGCCGGCGCTGTGGCCCGGCGGCGGGGGCAGAATGAGCAGCACCCCGTCCACCTCGGCCGCGGCCAGCAGCGTTTCCAACCCCCGGGCATAGTCCTCGGGTGAGGCCGAAGCCAGCATGTCCACCGGGTTGGCCACACTGGCCGCGGGGGGCAAAAAGGCCCGCAGGTCGCGCTGCACCTCATCGCTCAATTGGGCCAGGTGGAACCCGCGCTCGGCCAGCGCGTCGGTGGCCAACACACCGGGCCCGCCGGCGTTGGTGAGCACCGCGATATGTTGCAGTCGGCCGCGGGGCGCGTCGCGGGCCTCCAGGGCCCGGGCCCACGCCAACGCGGTGCGGGTGTCGGGGGCCAACAACGCGGCCGCGCGGCGATACGCGGCGCGCGCCAAGGCCTGACTGCCAGCCAGGGCCGCGGTGTGCGAGGCCGCGGCGCGTTGCCCGGCCTGGGTGCGCCCGGCCTGGAGCACCACCACGGGCTTGTGCAACGCCGCGGCCCGCAAGGCTTCCACCGCGGCCCGGTCCGGGGGGCTTTCCACATACACCAGCACCACCCGGGTGGCCGGGTCCTGCGCGGCCCAGGGCAGCAAATCGGCCCAGGTCAGGTCCGCCTGGTTCCCCGTGCTCACGATGAGGGAAAATCCCTCGTCCCGGGGGTAACTCCAGTCGAGCAGGGCCGCGGCCAGCGCGCCCGATTGGGACAAAAAGGCCACCCCGCCGGGTTTGGGTGGCGGGGGCGGCAAAAAAGTGGTGTTGAACTTGCGGTGCGGGTCCAAAATGCCGATGCAATTGGGCCCCAGCACCCGCAGGCCGTAGCGCCGCGCGGTTTGCAACAGCGCGGTTTGCAGGGCCTGGCCTTCCGCGCCCACTTCCGCGAAGCCGCCCGATTGCACAATCGCGGCCCGAATGCCCCGCTGCCCCACTTCTTCCAGCACCCGGGGCACCGCGGCCGCGGGCACGATGACCACCGCCAGCTCCACCGGGTCGGGTACCTGCCTTACCGAGGGATAAAGGGGCTGGCCGAAAAGCGTTCCCCCTTTGGGGTTGACCAGGTGCACCGCGCCTTCGTAGCCGCCTTGAAGCAGATTGCGGGCCACCGCGTAGCCCAGGGCGGCGGGCCTGGTCGAAGCGCCGATGACCGCCACCCCGCGCGGGCGGAAGAAGGCGCGCAAAATATCGGGTTCCAGCATGGGCGGGCCTCCTATGGGCAGGGTTCGGGCAGCATCGCTTGCACCTGGGCCCAGGCGGCTTCTCGGGCCGGGGAGGCGGGCGTTTGGGCCAACAGGGTGCGCCAGGTCTGGCACAAATAGGGCACGGCCTCGTCGTCGCCGTTGGCCGGGCGTTCCTCCCAGGCGCGGCGGCTGAGGGCCGCGGCCGCGTCCCATTGGCCGGTGTGGCCCAGGCCCAAAATGAAGGGCCGATATTCGTAAATGTGCCGGGGCCGCAGCCCCGCGGCCTGGGCCTGTTCCCACAGACGCACCACCTGGGGCCAGTCGGCCATTTGGCGGGCCAGCTCGGCCTTTTGGAAGAAATAGCACCAGGTCTCGGCCCGGGGGGGAATGCCGAAAAAGGCCGGCGGTGTGACCGGCTGGCGGGGCTGAATGCGCGCCACCGCGCTGAAGCGCGCGTAGGGCCGCAGCGCGTCGGGCAGGTAGGGGTTGTCCGCATCCTCGGGGGCGACCAGCCACACGCAGCGCAAGCCGGTGCGGGCCTGGCGCAGGTTGAACACCAGGCTGTGTTGGAGGCGGCCCTGGAAGGTCCAGATTTTGTGTTCGTGGGTGATGGGGAAGGGCTCCGCCTGGGCCGGGGGCGCGGGGAGGCGAGCCGCGTCGGTGTACCAGTAGGCCAGGGTGCGGGGCGCGGTTTGTGCGTCGCGATAGAGCGCGTTATAAGATTCCCCGGCCACATACTCGGCAATGGTGAGTACCACTGCACCGGTATCACCGATGAACAGCGTTTGAGGCTTTACAGCCGGGACGCGCCAATATACTTGAGCCCAAACACTTCGGGCTTGGCGCCAGATTTTGACATAAGTCAGGCTGTTGTAGAACAAGGTTTGCCCGGCCAGGGTCAAGAGAGCCAGGGCCAGCACCCGCTGCAAGGGGGGCGCGCAACGAGCGGCGGCCAACACTGCGGCCCAAAACAGGGCCGCGGCCACCATGCCCGGCAGCACGAAGCGGTCCGCGTACAGGGGCCCCGCGAAGCGGCCGTTGACCCAAAAGGGCAGCAGCGCGGCCAGGCTGAGGGCCAGGCCCGCTTCCAGGGCCGCGCGGGGGTATTTGGCCGCCGCGCGGTAGCGCGGGCGCAGGAACCACACGGCCAGGGCCAAGCCGCCGCCCAGCACGCCACTCACAGCCAGCCATTTCAGGGGTTCGATTTGTCTCCAGGAGGCCATATCGGTCAGGTCCGGTGGGAACCAACCGAAAGCGAGCAAATAGAGCCAGCTGTAAAGCGGCCCTCCGGGATAACGCCGCCAGGCCTGCCACGCGGCGGCCAGCTCGGGCGGGCGGGACCAGGCCCGCAGCGCGTAGAATCCCAGCCCCAAGGCCAGCAGGTAGGGCAGCGCGTAGGCTGCGAGGCCGCGCCGGCCGTGGGGGCCTTCCCCCGTGGTGCGGGCGCGCCAGGCCAGCCACGCCAGCAGGGCCCAGCGGGCCGGTTCCAGCCCCAAGGAGTATTCCACCAGGAGGAGCGCGGCCAGCATGGCGACCCACGAGGCCGCCCACCAGGCCCAGCGGCCGCGAGGGGTGGCCGCGTGCCAGCCGTGCCAGGTGGCGGCCAGGGAAGCCACGGCCAGCAGCAGGCTCAGCCAGTGGGGGGTGAAGGCCACTGCGATGGGCTGCAGCCGAAACGCGGGGTACAACGCCAGCAGCAGCCCGGTCCACCAGGCCAGTTCTTTGTGGCGGGGCCACACCCGGGCCACCAGGGCCCCGGTCTGCCAGGCCGTGAGCCAGCGCAGCAGCAACAGCAGCCCGTGCCAGGCCCAGGGCCGGGGGCCCAGGAGCCCCATGAGGGCCCAAAACAACAGCCCGCTGACAGGCCGGTTTTGCCAAAACGCGTCCAGGAACTCCCGCCAGGTGCTGCCCGGCATGAGGCTCACCAGCACCGGGGTCCAGTCGTCCCAATAGAACCCCAGCCAGGGGATGAGCAGGCCGTGGGCCAAGGCGGTGGCCAACAGCAACCGCCAGGGCGCGCGGGCGCGCCAGTGAAATTCCGCCGCGGCTTGGGCCGACATGCGGTTCCCCCTGCAGCGGGCGCTATGCGGAACCCACAGCCCGGCCGAAGCGCACGCTCAGGGCCCGCACTTGCTCGGCCGCGTGGTACGAGGAGCGCACCAGGGGCCCGCTTTCCACCCATTTGAAGCCCAGGCTGTAGCCGAATTCCCGCAGCTCGGCGAATTCGTCGGGGTGGTAGTAGCGGGCAATGGGCAGGTGGCGGCGGCTGGGTTGCAAGTATTGGCCAATGGTGACGATGTCGACGCCCCAGGCGCGCAGGTCCTCCAGCGTGGCTTTGACTTCGTCCATGGTTTCGCCCAGGCCCACCATGATGCCCGATTTGGTCAGCACGGTGGGGTCCATGGCCTTGGCGCCGGTGAGAATGCGGCGGGCCCACTCGTAGCGGTCCTGAGGCTGCACGGTTTTGAACAGCCGGGGCACGGTTTCGACATTGTGGTTGAGGATTTCGGGCCGGGCTTCCATGACGATGCGTAGCGCGTCGAGCCGGCCTTTGAAGTCGGGGATGAGCACCTCGACCGAGCAGCCGGGCACCCACTGGTGGATGAGGCGGATGACCCGGGCGAAGATGACCGCGCCGCCGTCGCCGCGCTCGTCGCGGTTGACGCTGGTGATGACCGCGTGCTGCAGGCCCATGCTGCGCACGGCCTGGGCGATGCGCTCGGGCTCTTGCCAGTCCAGGGGGCCGGGGATGCCGTGCTTGACATCGCAAAAGCCGCAGGTGCGGGTGCACACATCGCCCAGCATGAGGAAGGTGGCGGTACCCGCGCCCCAACACTCGCCCAAGTTGGGGCAGTGGGCCTCTTCGCACACGGTGTGCAGGGCCTTGCTGCGCATGAGGTGGCGCACTTGCTCTACGGTGGCGCCTACGGGCGCGCGCACCCGCAGCCAGGGCGGGCGGCGTTTGGGGGTGGTATCGACCTTGGCGGGGTTCACACGGGCACGGGTGGGGGTTTTGGGCATGGCTGCGTTGCTCCTGGGGAAGGGAAGGGCGCAGGCCGCTATGCCGCGGTCTGGGCCTGCGCCTGACAGTGCGGGCAGGAGGCGACATGGCGTTGGGCCGCGGCTTTGACCCGGGCCACCATGGCGTTGAGGCCTAAGGTGCGGCCCATGCTCAGCCGCTGGCCGAAGAGCTGCTGAGGCAGGTCGTCGGGCAGGTGAGCCACCTGCCAGGCCGGGGCCTGGGCGCAAATTTCTTGCAGAATGCGGGCCATGGCCCTGGCCGTCAGGCCCTGGGGATTTTCCACCGCGAAGTAGCAGCGCAGGCGGTGTTGGTCCGGTTCTTCCAGGGTCCACACATAGGCCCGGGATTCGCAATGGGGCACCAGGTTCTCGTCGGGGTAGGGAGGTTGGGCGATGTCGGGCGGCACGGGTTCGAACGCGTCCGCGTAGTCGATGAGCACCTGATAGCGCTCCTGGGGACTCAGCCAGGACATGGTTTCGAGCAAGTCGTGCAGGGCTTGCGGGTAGGGTTGGGTCGGCATGGGTTGGCTCCGCTGCAAAGGGGTGTGCCGTTATTATAGCAGAGGGTTGAGGGTGGGGGTTGGTGGTTGGGGGTTGGAAGTT
>JALSPJ010000271.1 GCA_026985995.1 Anaerolineales bacterium | reverse complement strand
ATTCTCGACGCGCTGGCCGATTTGCTGCCCGCCCGGCATTTTTACGAGCGCTCCGACGCGGAAGCCCGCCGGCTGGAAGGGCTGCCGCCCCGCACCGGCCCCTTGCTTGATACGCCCCCGCCGCCGTCGCATGTCGGGTTCCACGAAAACGGCTTGCTGCTGGAGGCCGACCCCCGGCAGGGCCATAAAACCGGCTTTTATCTGGACCAGCGGCCCAACCGGGCCCTGGTGCGGCGGTGGGCCCAGGGGCGGCGGGTGCTGGATGTGTTTGCCTACACCGGCGGCTTCAGCGTCAACGCGCTGGCCGGCGGCGCGGCCCAGGTGCTGGCCTTGGACGCTTCGGCCGCGGCCCTGGCCCAGGCCCGCCGGCATGTGGCGCTGAACGCCCTGCCCGCCGAACGCTTCGCGACGCAGCAGGGCGACGCGTTCCAGGCCCTGCGGGCCATGCACCACGCCGGGCGCACTTTCGACCTCATCGTGCTCGACCCGCCCAAGTTCGCCTTCCGCAAGGAGCAAGTGCCCCGGGCCGCGCGGGGCTACAAGGACATCAACCGCCTGGCGTTTTTGCTGTTGGAACCGGGCGGCTTTTTGTTCACTTTTTCGTGTTCCGGCGTGCTGCCGCGCGACCTGTTCCAAAAAATCGTGGCCGACGCCGCATTGGACGCCGGCCGTGAAGCGCGCATTTTGGCCGATTTGGGCCCGGGGCCCGACCACCCCATCCCCTTGGCCTACCCCGAGGCGCGCTACCTCAAAGGCCTGTGGGTGCAGGTGGCGTAGCCGCGCGGGTCAGGCCCGCTGGCGGTCTTGCAACTCGGCCGCGCGCAGGGTGTTTTGCAGCAGCATGGCGATGGTCATGGGCCCCACGCCGCCGGGCACGGGGGTAATGGCCCCGGCCACTTCCTTGACCGCGTCGAAGTCCACATCGCCCACCAGCCGGTAGCCCTTCTTGGCCGTGGGGTCGTCGACCCGATTGACGCCCACATCGATGACCACCGCGCCGGGCTTGACCCAATCGGCTTTGACCATGTGGGGCCGCCCCACCGCGGCGATGACCACATCGGCCTGCCGGGTGTGCGCCGGAATGTCTTTGGTGCGGGAGTGGCAGATGGTGACCGTGGCGTTGGCCCGCACCAAGAGCAGGGCCATGGGCATGCCCACGATGTTGGAACGCCCCAGCACCACCGCGTTGGCCCCCTCCAGCTGCACGCCGGCCTCTTCCAGCAGCACCATGACCCCCGCGGGGGTGCAGGGCACGAAGAGGGGCTCGCGCCCCTTTTGGGCCAAGCGCCCGATGTTGATGGGGTGGAAGCCGTCCACATCCTTTTCGATGCTGATTTTGCTCAGCACCCGTTCTTCGTCCAAGTGCTTGGGCAGGGGCAATTGCACCAGAATGCCGTTGACCTTGGGGTCGGCGTTGAGGCGTTCGACCAGGGCTTCCACCTCTTCCTGGGTGGCGTCCGCGGGCAGTTCATAGCCAAAGGATTCGATGCCCACTTCCGCGCAGGCCTTGCGCTTCATGCGCACATAAGTGTGAGAAGCCGGGTCGTCGCCCACCAGCACCGTGGCCAGGCCGGGCCGGGGCAGGCCCTGGGCCAAGCGTTCTTCCACCTTGCGCTTGATTTCGGCCCGAATGCGGGCCGCGACGGCTTTGCCATCGATGATTTTCGCAGGCATGGGTACCTCCAGGCTGGGGAATGGCCGCAGCACGCGGCCGCTGTTGAGCATTGTAGCCGCTTTTGTCGGCTTTGCATAGATGAGGGGCGTCAGGAAGCAGGGCTTTTGCACCCCTGAACAAAATCCCCTAAGGGCGTGGAAAATATAGAGGAGGGAGCAGGAAAAATTATTTTCCTCGTGCGCGCTTGTGGGCTCAGAAGCCCGCGCGGCCGGCGTTGCCCGGCCGCGAACCGTTGTTGTCTTCGCGACGGCGCGCCAGGTGCAGCAGGACGCCGAGGAACACCAGGCCCTGGCTGAGCTTGACCAGCATGGGGTCGGGGCGCAGGCTCAGGTCCGGTTCCAGCAGCTGAAAGGCCCCCACCACCAGGCCCCAGCCCACCAGCATCAGGCCCAGGCCCGGCAGGCGGAGCACGGCCCCGAGCAGGCGCGCGGCGCTACGCCATCTGGCTGCGCCCCGGGATTGGCGGCGGATTTGCGCCCAAGCCGGGGAATCTTTCACAAAGCCGCGCAACCCCGCGGTCAAGGACCAGTCGAAACGGCTCCACGCCTGCAAGAACTGCTGTGCGCCTTTTATCATCAGAACCAGGCCCAGGCCCACGGTCACCAGCTGGCCGCCGGCGCGCGTCAGCGCGGCCCAATCCTGGGCCCGGAAATAGGGCCGGGCCGTTTCGGCCCAAAAGGCCCAGCCCACGCCGACCAGGGTGACGAGCACGCTGGCCCAGCCCGCCACCTGCACGGGCCGAGGGAGCCGGTCCCGGGCCACCAACCAGGCCAGCACGAAAAAGGTAGCCCCACCGGCCACCAATCCGAGGGGAGCATACAACCACGGGGGCATCACCATCCTCCTGGCGGGAACGCGCGCCCGGGCCGTTGGCCGGGCCACGGGGGCCGGCCGCGCCGTCGTGGGTCGCCCACCCGGGAGCGCGTGGAGCGTGATGCCTGCATGATACCCGGTCGCCGGCCGCCGCGCCTCCGAATTTCCTGCGGTATTCCTCCGGTGGCGGGGAAGGGGGTTGGAGGTTGGAGGTTGGAAGGTGGCGGCTGGCGGTTGGAAGTTAGAAGTTAGCGGGTGGCGGGGGCGCGCTTGCTCCCTGCCCCTTCCCCGCTCCCTGCTGACCGCTGACTGCTGACTGCTCTCTTTCATCCGCGTCTATCCGCGGTTTCATTGCCCCGGACGACCCACCGGGTCGCCCCTACCGCGGCGGGCGCACCGCCGTGCGCCCCGGACGACCCACCGGGTCGCCCCTACCGCGGCGGTCGCACCGCCGTGCGCCCCGGACGACCCACCGGGTCGCCCCTACCGGGCTCCCCGCTCCCTGCTGACTGCTCTCTTTCATTCGCGTCCATCCGCGTTTATCCGCGGTTTCATTGCCCCGGACGACCCACCGGGTCGCCCCTACCGGGCTCCCCGCTCCTTGCTCCCTGCTGACTGCTGTTGTTCATCCGCAGTTTCATTGCCCCGGGCCACCGGCTGGGTCCGCCGCATCCTTTGCCCGCGCGGTGGGTTATAGCCTTTGCGTTGGGCCGCACGGTCGGCCCAGGGCCATTCCCTGCCCGGGAGAAACGCGCATGAGCCGCTACGCGCACATCATCGGTTGGGGGCACGCGGTGCCCGACCAGGTGCTCACCAACGACGACCTCGCCCAGCGGGTCGACACCAGCGACGAGTGGATACGCACCCGCACCGGCATTCGCGAGCGCCGCATCGCCGCACCCGGGGAATACACTTCCACCCTGGCCACGCGCGCGGCCACCGAAGCCCTGCGCATGGCCGGGGTGCACCCCCGGGAGGTGGACCTCATCGTGGTGGCCACCAACACCCCCGACTACATCTTCCCGGCCACCGCGGCCTTGGTGCAGGATGCCTTGGGCGCGGGCCGGGCCGGCGCGTTCGACCTGCAGGCCGCGTGCACGGGCTTCGTCTACGCCCTCACCATCGCCGCGGACATGATTAAGGCCGGGGGCATCGACACCGCGCTGGTCATCGGCGCGGAGACCCTCTCGCGCATTGTCGACTGGGAGGACCGCAACACTTGCGTGCTCTTCGGCGACGCGGCCGGCGCGTTCGTGCTGCAGGCCGCCGACGAGCCCGGCGGGGTGCTCACTTCGGTGCTGCACGCGGATGGCTCGGGCGCGGAGCTGCTCATGCTGCCCACCTGCGGCACCCGCAACCCCGTGTCGCACAAGGCCCTGGACCAGCGCATGCAATACATGAAGATGAACGGCCGGGAGGTCTTTCGTTTTGCCACCCGGGTGATGAACAGCGCCACCCGGGAAGTGGTGGAAAAGGCCGGGCTGACCTTAGACGACATCGCCTGGATTGCGCCGCATCAGGCCAACCGGCGCATCATCGAAGCCGCGGCCAAGGCCCTCAAACGGCCCATGGACGACTTCCTGCTCAACCTGGACCGCTACGGCAACACTTCCACCGCGTCCATCCCCCTGGCCATTTACGAAGCCGCGCAGGCGGGCCGCATCCAGCCCGGGCAATATGGCGTGCTGGTGGCCTTTGGCGCGGGGCTCATTTGGGGCGCGACCCTGGTGCAATGGACCGGCCCCCGGCCCGTGGCCAAACCCCCGCGGGTGCGCTGGCATCGTCGCCTGGCCCAGGTGGGCTCGTGGCTGCGCCGGGCCCGTCGCCACCTCGAAGGCCGTTTGGTGCGGGGCGGTTAGCCCTGGGGGGAACCGTCGTTCGCGGGGGCCTTCAGCCCGGGGCCGGGGCCGCGGCGCGGCCGTGCGCCCGCAGCCAGCGCGCCAGCAGGGGGAAGGCCCACCGATAGCCGCCGTTTTCCTGGACCATCATTTGCCGGGCCACGAAGAAGCGCAGGGTGGGCTGCACCAGCGCGCGAGCCGCGGCGGGCAGCCGCCTTTCCAGGGCCTGGGCCGTGATGCCCGGTTCCACGGCCACCAGGTAGAGCACCTGCTGATACCCGGCCAGCACCCCCGGGTCGTCCAGGCGCTGGGGGAAGGGCTGGGGCGTTTCCCACAAAAAACGAAAGTCGCCGGGCAGATGCTGGGGCACCTGCGCCAGGGCCCAATCCACATCCGCGGGGGTCACCTCGCGGCGACGCTCCCGGTCCAGCCGGTCCACCAGGGCCCGCAGCGCGGCCTGCATCCAGTTGGGCTGGCGGCCCGTTTGGGCCAGCAACTGCTGCACCGCGGCCTCGGGGTAATGCACCCGGCCGGCGAAGTCGGGCGTGGGCTGCAAGACGAGCTCCCGGGCCGCGTCGGGCTCCAGGGGCCCCACCAGAAAGCGCCGCACATTGATGAAACGGTCGCTCCAGTGCACGGGCAGCTCGGCAAAGGTGTACAGCCCGCTGAAGAGCACCAGCCAGCGGGGCCGATGCTGCAGCATGTGGCGCAGCACATCCAGCACCCGCAGGTCCAGCCGGCCCTGCCGGATGGCCTCTTCCAGCTTCTCGTATTCGTCCAGGGCCAGCAGGAAGTAAGTGCCCCGGGCCGCGGCTTCCACCCGGTCCAGCCAGCGCAAAAACGCGTCGAAGGGGTCCTGGCGCAGCGCGTCCTCGTCCACCGGGGGCAGCTGGAGCCCCCGATGCTGCCGGGCCTGCCGGCGGGCCGTGGCCGCCAGCCGGGCCCAAAACGCGGCCGGCGAACCCACGGTGGCCAGGCCCTGCATGTCGAGCACCAGGGGCACCACCTCGGGGCCTAAGCGTTGGGGCAGCTGCTGGAGCAGCGAGGTCTTGCCCATGCGCCGCCCGCCGAAGAGCAACAGCGCGGGCCGCTGCGCTTGAAAGGCCGCGAACTCGGCTTCCAGCCGGCGCATCAGGTCCTGCCGGCCCTTGAAGGTGCCCGAGGCCGTGCTCAGGGGCGTGCCCGCGATGTAGGGGTTGGGCAAAAAGACCTGCTGCCGGGCCCGGGCGACCGCGTGGTCCAGCAGGTTTTCCCAGCTGGCCAGCGCGGGCAGCAGGCGGGGCGCCAGCCCGTGGCCCGCGGTTTGCAAGGCCTGCTGCCAGGCGCGCACGGCCTGCAGGGCTTCGGCCCAGCGCGCGGCCCGGTTGGCCGGCGAGGCGCTTTCGAGCCCGGCCCGCACCTTGCCCGTGATGCGCTCCAGGGGCTCCAGGACCTCGCCCCAGCGCGCCCGCACCTGGGGGAGCAACCAGGGCTGCATCGCGTCGTAGACCCGGGCCAGGCCTTCCAAAGTGTGGGCCTCGGCCACCGTGTCCAGCATCAGGCGCAGGGCTACCCGGGCCGCGACCTTGCGGACCCAGGCGTAGCGGTAGGCGGCTAAGTAGGCCACCGCGGCCCGGCCTTGCGCGGGGTCGCGGCGGGCCAGGCGGTAGACATGGGCCTCGACGCCGGGCAGGGGCAGCACGATGACCTCGTGCCAGAAGGGCGGGGAGAAACGCACGAAGCGGCCGGCCCGGTCCAGCCCGGCCAGCAGCCCGGCCTGCACGGGCAGCAAGAGCAAGAGCCAGTCCTGAAAACGAAAGACGCCGGCAACGCTGCCCAGGAAAAAGGACACGCCCCACAATACGCCCTCTGACACGCCCTCTGACACGCC
>JALSPJ010000270.1 GCA_026985995.1 Anaerolineales bacterium | reverse complement strand
CCGACATCATGGCCACGGGCCAATATGCCATCCAGTCGCTGTGGGACTTGCTGAACGAGCTGGTGCCCCTGGAGACCACCCCCACCGCGACACCAACGCCGTAAACGGAGCAGGATGAAATGCTGGAGGAAAAAATCTTCCACGCCATTCAGCAACTCCCCAAACCCTTGCAACGGGAAGTGTTGGATTTCATCGAATATTTACAAGCCAAAGCGGCCCAAGAAGAACAGCGGGCCTGGGCCCAATGGTCTTTGGACATGGCAATGCAAGGGTTGGAAGACGAGGAAGAAGCCGAAGTGGTGTACTCGTGGGATGACCTCAAGGTTCGTTTCAAATGAAACGCGCAGGGCAAGTTGTTCTTTTCCCATTTCCATACGCTGATTTACGGCAGGGGAAGCTGCGCCCAGCCTTGCTTCTGGGTCAGTTGCCTGGTGACTACGACGATTGGCTTATTTGCATGATTTCTTCGCAAACCCGACATTATATTCAAGGGTTTGACGAGATTATACGCAGGAGCGATGAAGATTTTACACAAAGCGGCCTCAAGGTGGAGAGCGTTATTCGCGTCGGGCGGCTGGCAGTTGTCACCGGTGATGTCTTGGTCGGTGCCATCGGCGAAATTTCATCTTCCCGTTTACAACGCATCAAAAAGAACCTGGCAAGCTGGTTGCTGGGAACATCTGCCGACCCCACCGCGACACCAACGCCGTAGGTTCTGCATCCAAAAGAAGGGTGAGCAAAAGAAGGCTCCCCAAAGCCGAATTTTTGCGTATGCTAAAAATAGCCGTTTTGGGGAGGGCGGCCTTCCCCCGGCACGACCAAATCCTTTTCGGTGAGGGCGAAGTATGATGATTGGCGAAGAATTCCTCTACGAAGAAGAATTTTCCGCGGTGGCACAGTTGATTGAACTGGGCCGGGAAAAGGGGTATGTCACTTACGACGACATTTTGCACTTCTTCCCCAAAATCGAAGAAGGCGAAGTGGAGCAACTGGAAGAAATCTTCGCCGCGCTCCTCAGCGCCAACATTCCCTATCTGGAAGACGAGCCCGGCGAAGAGCCCGCGGACGAGGAGCTGTTGGAAGAACCCGCGAAACCAGCCAAAACCAAAGCCGCGGCCGACGAGGAGGATTACCTCTCCAACATCGACACCGACGACATGATTGGCCTCTATTTGAAGGAAGTGGGGCGCATCCCCTTGCTGACCGCGGAGCAAGAGGTGGAGCTGGCCAAGCGCATCGAGGCCGGGCGCGCGGCCCGGGCCGAACTGGCCCGCGGCAAGGTCAGCCCCAAACGCCGCGAAGAGCTGCGGCGCATCATCGAAGACGGCTGGCGGGCCCGGGAGCAGCTCATCGTGGCCAATTCCCGCCTGGTCATCAGCGTGGCTAAGAAGTACATCGGCCGCGGGGTGCCCTTCTTGGACCTCATCCAGGAAGGCAACATCGGCCTCATTCGCGCCACCAAGAAGTTCGACTACCGCCGGGGCCACAAATTCAGCACCTACGCCACCTGGTGGATCCGCCAGGCCGTCACCCGGGCCATTGCCGACCAGGGCCGCACCATCCGCGTGCCCGTGCACATGGGCGACCAAATCAACAAGCTGCTGCGCACCCAGCACCAGCTCACCCAACAACTGGGGCGAGAGCCCACCATCGAGGAGCTGGCCGAGGCCTTGGGCATTCCGCCCAAGAAGGTGGAATACATGATGCAGGTCTCCCGGCACCCCCTGTCGCTGGAAATGCCCACCGACGACGACGAAAAATCGGTGCTGGGCGACTTCATCAAAGACGAAGACGCGCAGGCGCCCGATGAGAACGCCATCCAAACCCTGCTGCGGGAGCACCTGGAGAAATTGCTCAGCACCCTGCCCCCGCGCGAGGTGCGCATTTTGCAGCTGCGCTATGGCCTGCTGGACGGCAAGCCCTACACCCTGGAAGAAGTGGGCCGCAAGATGGGCATCACCCGGGAGCGGGTGCGGCAAATCGAAGCCCAGGCCCTGGCTCGCTTGCGCAAGCCCGAAATTCAGCAGCAGCTGCGCGAGTATTTGAAGTAAGCCTTACCTCCCCAGCGCGCGCCGGCCCGCCCGGAGGGTTCCCCGTGAGCCCCACCCGGGCGGGCCATTGTGGATGGCGCGCTTTTTTTTGAACCTTGGTTTAGGGCAGCCAAATGAACTCCAAAGCAGCGCCGGGTCGCCGCAATCCAAAGGGCCGAAGGGGGCGGGGGCTGAGTGCGGCGCGGGGCCCAGCAGCCCGGAGGGATGGCCGTGGCGCGAGTTAAAAGCACCGAACCCCGACCCTCGGCAGCTGGGCGCCGCGTAGAGGGCCGGGGTTCATAGGTTGCACGCTGCGGTCCCGACGGGATTTGAACCCGCGATCTCCGCCTTGACAGGGCGGCGTGTTAGGCCAGGCTACACCACGGGACCACCTTGCGGCCCTTAATATAGCATGGCTGGGGGTATCCGTCAAGCGTCGCGGGGGTTTTGGTGGTTGGTAGTTGGAAGTTAGAGGTTGGTGGTTGGCATGGCAGTCTGGCGTTTCATCCCGGGGGTGGCGGCGCGGTGGCGCGGGAAACACCGCACGGGCGATAACCACGCGGCCAGGCCGGGGCCACAGGCATTCCGGCAGCGATGGGAATGGGAGCTGTGATAGACTTGAGGGCATCGCCGCGCGCCCCAGCGCGTGGCGCCACCCCTTGCTGGCCGGAGGGAAGCATGACGCGCACGGCAGAGGTACGCCGCACGACGCGCGAAACGCAAGTGCGGGTGTGGCTCAACCTGGACGGCAGCGGGCAATATCGCATTGCCACGGGGCTGGGCTTTTATGACCACATGCTGGCCCAGCTGGCGGTGCACGGCCTGTTGGACCTGGAAATCGAGGCCCAGGGCGACTTGCCGGTGGGCCCCCACCACACCTGGGAAGATGTGGCCCTGGCCCTGGGCCAGGCCTTCGACCAGGCTTTGGGCTCGCGGCAAGGCATCGCCCGCATGGGCCACGCGTACGCGCCGCTGGACGAAGCCCTGGCCCGCGCGGTGGTGGATTTTTCCGGCCGGCCTTACGGCTACTTCGCGGCCCAATGGCACACCCCTTACCTGGGCCGCGATGCCATTCCCGTGACTTTGGTGGCCCACTTCGTGCAATCCTTTGCCGCGCAGGCCCGGGCCGCGGTGCATGTGGAAGTGCTGCGCGGGGCCGACGACCATCACCAGGTGGAAGCCGCGTTCAAGGCCCTGGCTCGGGCCCTGGATGCGGCCACCCGGCTGGACCCGCGGCGTCAAAATCAGGTGCCTTCCAGCAAAGGGGCTTTGTAATTTTGGGCCATCTCGGGTATAATGGTGTACATGCACGCCACCCGACGCGCGATTTTGGAATATTTACGCCAGCATCCCGGGGCGACGGTGAACGACATGGCGCGGGCGTTGAGCATGACGCCGGCCAATGTGCGGCATCATTTGGCCATCCTCAAGGCCCAGGGGTTGGTGGAGGCCGTGCAGCCCCACTTTCGTTATGGCCACGGTCGGCCCCCCAAGCACTATCGGCTCACCGATGCCGCGCAGCCCATGTATTTGGAACCCCTCACCCGGGCGCTGCTGGACTATTTGCTGGAAGAAGGGCCCCAGGCGTTGGACGAAGTGGCCCGCCGCATGTGCGCGTCGTTTCCCACGCCGCTGCGGGGCAACCTGCGGGAACGGGTGCAGCAGGCCCTGACCATCTTGCAGGGCTGGCATTATGCCCCCCGCTGGGAAGCCCACCACGAAGGGCCGCGCATTCTGTTTTCGCAATGCCCCTTCGGCGCGTTGGCGCGCGATTACCCCGTGCTGTGCCAGCTGGATGCCAAGCTGCTGAGCCTGATGTTGGGCACCCAGGTGGAACACGACGGGCGGCCCGTGCACGAACCGCCTTGCGTGTTTCGGGTGCAGCCCCAGGCCGCATGAAGTGCGCGCCACCCCACCCCCTGGCACCCGGAAGCCCGCAGGCTGCCGGGTTTTTTCATGTCTTGGAGGTGTGTGATGAGCCGCCCGGCTTCTTATCGATGGTACCCTTTTCTGGTGGGATTGTTTACCGGCACTCTGGTCATTTCCAACATCATCGCGGTCAAGTTGGTGGTACTCTTCGGGCTGGTGCTGCCGGCCGCGGTGGTGGTGTTTCCGCTGGCCTACATTTTGGGCGATGTGCTCACCGAGGTCTATGGCTATGCGTATGCCCGGCGGGCCATTTGGACCGGGTTCGCCGCCAACCTGGTGGCCGTGGTGGCGGTGGCGCTGGCCGCGCGGCTGCCGGCCGCGCCCTTTTGGCACGCGGGTTTGGGCTCGCCCCAGGCCGCGCAGCAAGCTTTCGACGCGATTTTGGGCTTCAGCCCACGGCTGCTGGCCGCCTCGTTCGTGGCCTACCTGGTGGGCGAATTCCTCAACGCGTATGTGCTGGCGCGGCTCAAGCTGCGCACCCAGGGCCGCTGGCTGTGGCTGCGCACCATCGCCTCGACCATCGTGGGCGAAGGCGCGGATTCCGCGGTTTTCATCACCCTGGCTTTTGGCGGGCTGATGCCGCCGGCCGCGCTGCTGCAAACGGTGCTTTCGCAGTGGGGCTTCAAAGTGGTGTACGAAGCCCTGGCCACGCCGTTGACCTACGCGGTGGCCAACGGGCTCAAGCGCGCCGAAGGTCACGACGCGTTCGACTGGGGAACCGACTTTCACCCGCTGCGCTTCTAACCCCAAGGCGCGGGCTCGCCGGGACGCGCGCGCCACGCGGCGCCGCCCGGCCCATACCGGAGGTCTTTCCCCAAAACGAAAAAGCCGAGCAGGAGTAAGGTCGTGGGCCCTAAGATGATGCGCGTTATCGGCGCTCGGATGCATAATTTGAAAAATATCAGCGTGGACATTCCCCGGGACCGGCTGGTGGTGATTACGGGGCTTTCGGGCTCGGGGAAGTCGTCGCTGGCTTTTGATACGATTTTCGCCGAGGGGCAGCGGCGGTATGTGGAAAGCCTTTCGGCTTATGCCCGGCAGTTTTTGGGCCTGATGCAAAAGCCCGATGTGGATGCCATCGAGGGGCTTTCGCCCGCGGTGGCCATTGACCAGAAGGGGGTGTCGCACAACCCGCGCTCCACGGTGGGCACGGTGACGGAAATTTACGATTATTTGCGGCTGCTCTTCGCCCGGGTGGGGGTGCCGCACTGCCCGGTGTGCGGCCGCGAGGTGGTGAAGCAATCGGCCCAGGAGATGGTGGAAACGATTTTGAGCTGGCCCCAGGGCGCACGGCTGTATATTTTGGCCCCCTTAGTGCGGGGGCGCAAGGGCACGCATCAGGCCGTGTTCGACGAGGTGCGCAAGGCCGGGCTGAGCCGGGTGCGGGTAGATGGCGTGTTTTATGACCTGGAGATGGACGAAGCGCCGCAGTTGGACCGCTACAAGGTGCATCACATCGAGGCCGTGGTGGACCGGCTGGTGTTGCGGGCCTATGAGGACCCGCAGGAGGCCGAGGATTTTCGCACCCGGCTGACCGATTCGGTGGAAACCGCGCTGCGCCTGGGCGAGGGGTATATGGTGGTGCATCGGGTGGTGCGCCTGGAGGAAGCGGGCGCCGCCCCTCAGGAAGAAGCCCGGGATTTCTTCTTTTCGGAGCATTTGGCCTGCCCTGAGCACGGGCTCAGCATTCCCGAACTGGAGCCCCGGCTGTTTTCGTTCAACACACCCCACGGCGCGTGCCCCCACTGTCAGGGGCTGGGGCACCGCCTGGAAGTCGACCCCCAGGCGCTCATTCGCGACCCCAATCTCTCGCTGGCCGAAGGAGGGCTGGCCTTGGGCGACTGGCTGGGTCGCTATCGGGGCGGGTTTGGGCGGAAGATGCTGGAGGCCGTGGCCCGGGCCTATGGCATTGACCTGCACAAGCCCATCAAGGATTTACCGCCGGAGCAGCTGGAGGTGCTCTTCTATGGCCCGCGGGGGCAAAAGCCCAGGCGGGGGTTGGGGTGGAACCGGGCGGCCGCGTGGGTGGAGCATTTTCAGGGCCTGGCTGCATGGCTCATGAAGCGTTACGAGGAGGCCGAGTCGGATGCGCTGCGGGAGCGGCTGCGGGCCTACATGGTGGAAAAGCCCTGCCCGGTGTGCGGTGGGGCGCGGTTGCGGCCCGAGGCCCGGGCGGTGACGGTGGCGGGGGTGAACATCGTGGAAGTCACCCGCTGGCCGGTGAAACGCACCCTGGCCTGGGTGCGGGCGCTGGCGGGGGAGGGGTTCACATCACCGCCCAGCTCGCGCCATAGCCTT
>JALSPJ010000269.1 GCA_026985995.1 Anaerolineales bacterium | reverse complement strand
GTTTGATGCCCAAGCCATTTGTAATCTCAACATCGCCTATGTCAAGCCTTCCAGACGCAAAAGGGGTACAAAAGCCTGACGGACAGTGGGGTACAACCCTACACCGGCTAACACGGCGGGTCGCCCCGGCAGGTCGCCCGCCGCGGCAGGGGTGCAAGGCGGTGCGCCTGTCGCGATAAGGGCGCAGGGGAATGAAACCGCGGATAAACGCGGATAAACGCGGATAAAAATGAAAAACCACGGAGTAACACGGATGGACACGGAAAAGTAGCAAAGCACGCCACCCGCCAACTACCAACCCCCAACTTCTTCCCTCTCGTCGTGTTCCTCGCGTCCCCGTGTGAGCGCTGGTCCGAAAACCCCAGCGGCACGCGCGGGCCACGGTTCCATCAAAGAAAAAACGGGCCACAACGGCCCGTTTCAAGCGCTGGCGCCCTCGCCGTGATTCGAACACGGGACCTCCTCCTCCGCAGGGAGGCGCTCTATCCACTGAGCTACGAGGGCGCGCGTCGCATCCAGGCGGGGAGGGCGGGATTCGAACCCGCGGTCGAGGTCTTCCCCCGACAACCGCTTAGCAGGCGGCCCCAATCGTCCACTCTGGCACCTCCCCCGGTGCCCCTCTATTTTACCACAAACCCGGCATTTGCAAAGAGGCAGGGCCAAATTTTTGCCCTACGCCTCACCCGCCCGGCCTCTGGCGGAGGGAGTGGGATTCGAACCCACGGTGGGCAGAGCCCACAGCGGTTTTCAAGACCGCCGCCTTCGTCCACTCGGCCATCCCTCCGGCCCTATTGTAAGCCGGCCGCCGCCAGGGGTCAAGAGGCCGCTGCCCCTGCGGACCGGGTCGTACCGTGCCCCGCGCCTTGGGCCTGCCCCCCGGCCATCCAGATGCCCAGGGTGGTCTTGTCGGCTTCGACCGCGTCGACTTCGGCCACAATCTTGCCTTCGTACATCACCGCGATGCGGTCGGCCAGGGAGAGAATTTCGTCCAGCTCCGCGGAGATGAGCAGCACGCCCACGCCCTGGTCGCGCATCTCGATGATGCGCTTGTGAATGTATTCGATGGAACCCACATCCAGCCCGCGGGTGGGCTGATTGGCCAGCAAAAAGCGCACCGGCCGGCTGAATTCCCGCGCGACGATGACTTTCTGCTGGTTCCCCCCCGAAAGGGTGGCCACAGGCGCCAGGGGCCCCGAGGTGCGCACATCGAACTGCTCAATGAGCCGCTCTGCATTTTCCAAAATGGCCTGGGGCTGACGCTGCAACCCCCTGGCGAAAGGCGGTTTGTAGTAGGTGCACAGCACCATGTTGTCGGCCACGCTGAAGGGCATGACCAGGCCGTGTTTTTGCCGGTCTTCGGGAATGTGGGCCAGGCCGTGTTCGATGAGCACGCGCGCGTCCTCGAAGGGCATTTCCTCGCCGTTGAGCACTAAGGTGCCCTGCTGGGGCCGTCGCAGGCCGGTGAGGGCTTCGGCCAGCTCGGTTTGGCCGTTGCCCTGCACGCCGGCCAGGCCCAAAATTTCGCCGGCCCGCACTTGCAGCGAAACGCCATCGACCACGGGCACGCCGTGCTCTTCGACGCGCAAATCGCGCACCTCCAGCACCACCTCGCCGGGATGGGCCGGGCCTTTTTCCACTTCCAGCACCACTTCCCGGCCCACCATCATCGCGGCCAGGCCCCGCTCGTCGGTTTCCGCGGGAACCGTCGTCCCCACCACTTTGCCGCGGCGCATCACGGTGATGCGGTCGGCCACGGCCAGCACTTCCTTGAGCTTGTGGGTGATGAAGATGATACCCACGCCCCGGGCCTTGAGGTTGTGCATGATGTGGAAAAGGTCTTCCACCTCTTGCGGCGTCAGCACCGCGGTGGGCTCGTCCAAAATCAGGATGCGCGCTTCCCGATACAGGGCCTTGAGAATTTCCACCCGTTGCTGCACGCCCACGGGCAGGTCTTCGACCCGGGCGTCGGGGTCCACCTGCAGGCCATACTCCTCGGACAGATGCCGCACCACCTGCCGGGCCCGCTCCAGGTCCAGCATGGGCCCGCGGGTCACTTCCGCGCCCAAGATGAGGTTCTCGGCCACGGTGAAGACGGGGATGAGCATGAAGTGCTGGTGTACCATGCCGATGCCCAGGCGAATGGCGTCGTGGGGCCCCCGAATGTGCACCGGTTGCCCCGCGACGCGAATCTCGCCTTCGTCGGGCTGGTACAGGCCGTAGATGATGTTCATGAGGGTGGACTTCCCGGCCCCGTTTTCCCCCAGCAGGGCGTGCACCTCGCCGGGCCGCAGGTCAAAATGCACATGGTCGTTGGCCAGCACCCCGGGGAAGCGTTTGGTAATGCCGCGCACCTCAAGGACGAATTCGGACATGACAGCCTCCGATGCCCACGAAGCGAAATCGATGCCTCATCGCGGCCTGGTCATTCCTTCACATACGGCTGCCCCACGGCCGCGGGCGGGCGGGTGCGGCCACCCACGCCGGCCAGCACAATGATGGTCAGCAAGTAGGGCAACATGCCGATGAACTGGTGGGGTATCTGCTTGAGCCACAGCAACGAGGCCGGAATTTGGGCCGCGTTCATGAATTGCAGCTGGGTTTGCAGCGCGGTGGCAAAGCCGAACAGCAACGCCGCGCCCCAGGCCAGAATGGGGTTCCAGCGGCCGAAAATCATCACCGCCAGGGCCACGAAACCCTGGCCGTTGGTCATGGCCCGTTCGAAGGAACCCACGGCTTCCAAAGTGAGGTAGGCGCCGGCCAGCCCGGCCAGGCTCCCGGCCAGGGTGACATTGAGATAGCGCATCTTGTAAACATCGATGCCCACCGTGTCCGCGGCCCGGGGGTGCTCCCCCACCGCGCGGGTGCGCAGGCCCCAGGGGGTGTAGAAGAGCCAGAACTGCACCACGAAAATCAGCAGCAGGGTCAGGTAAGTTAGGGGCGGGTTGCGAAAGAACATGGCCCCTAAGATGGGAATATCGGCCAGGCCGGGGATAGGGATGGGGGCGAATTTGCCTTTGGTCACCAGGCCCACCTGGTAGAAGTAGCCCGTGAGGCCAAAGGCCAGCATGTTGATGACCGTGCCGCCGATGATTTGGTCGATGCGCAAGGTGACCGACATGAAGGCCAGGAAGAAGCCCAGCACCGCGCCTACCAACATGCCGCTCAGGGTGGCCAACAACAGGTTGCCGGTGTAGACATTGACCAAAAAGGCCACGAACGCGGCCAAAAGCATTTGGCCTTCGATGCCGATGTTGATGACGCCGGAACGCTCGCCGATGAGGCCACACAGCGCGCCCAAAATCAGCGGAATGGACAAGCGCAGGCTGGAGGCCAGCACGGCTTCGACGATTTGCGGGTCCCGGGTATAGGCCCAAACGACGAACACCACCAGGGCCGCCGCGGCCAACACCTTCCCCCGGTTGTAGTGCCACAAAGTGCGCCAAGGGTTCATGCCTGCACCTCGCGGAGCCTTATTCGCCGCTGCCCCAGCCGGTGCTGAGGACCAGGCGCTCTTCGCCGGCTTCGGCTTTCAGGCGCAGCAAGCGCCGCAGCAGGAAGTCGGCGGCAATGAAGAATAATATCAAAGCCTGGATGACATCGATGATTTCTTTGGGCACATCGGCCACGAATTGCATCTGGCTGGAACCGGCCTTCATCGCGCCCACCAGCAAGGCCGCGGGGATGACGCCGAAGGGGTGGGTTTTGGCCAGCAACGCGATGGTGATGCCTTCGAAGCCTAAGCCCACATTGAAGCCCGGCTGGTAGCGCCCCACCACGCCCTGGGTTTCCACTGCGCCGCCCAGCCCGGCAAACAGGCCGCTGATGAGCATGGTGAGGATGACGGTGCGGGCCACCCGAATGCCCGCGTAGCGGGCCGCGTGCCGGTTCTGCCCCACGGTGCGAATCTCGAAGCCGAAGGTGGTCTTCCACAAAAGCCAGTAGATGATGGCCGCCAACACAATGGAAAGCACGAAGCCCGACGGAACCGGGCCCCAGGTGGGCAGGGCGGCCGTGTCCAGAATGCGGGGCGTGCGGGCCACGATGTTGCCCGGCGAGGTGTCCTTCCAGGGGCCGTTGGCCAGGTAGTCGGTGAGGTTGATGGCGATGTAGTTCAGCATGATGGTGGTGATGACTTCGTGCGCGCCGGTGTAGACCTTGAGCGCGCCGGCGATGGCCGCGAACACCGCGCCCGCGGCCGCACCGGCCAGCAGGGCCAACGGCGCATGTACCACGGCCGGGAGCCCTTCCACACCAAAGCCCACCGCGGCGGCGATGATGGCCCCCAACAGCAATTGCCCTTGCGCGCCGATGTTGAACAGCCCGGCTTTGAAGGCGAAAGCCACCGCCAGGCCGCTGAAGACCAGCGGCGTGCTCTTTTCCAGGGTGCGCTGCCAGGCCTGGGCATCGCCAAACGCACCGTGCACCAGCGCCGAATAGGCCGCAATGGGCGACGCGCCCGAGAGCAACAAGATGCCGGCCCCAATGAGTAAGGCCAGCAAAACCGCGGTAATCGAAAGGATGACCGAACGCATCGGCAACCGTCCTCATCAAAAAGTGCCCGCCTGTAGGGCGCCAGGATGGGGGGATTATACCAGAAAGCCATCGTCACCGACGCTTTTTCGGCTTCCGACAAGGCCGCTTTGAGCATTGTGCGCGAGGCCCCCCGAGGGCGTAAATAGGACAATGTTTCCCGCCTTTCTCCGCGTTCTCCGCGCCTCTGGGTGATGACGGCTTGGAAAAGCCCGGTCCGCGCCTCATTCAGGCTCGGGCGTTGACGCGCGGCCGGGATTGTAGTACACTGGCGGCGATATTATGCCCACACCCGACGCGCGCCGCGCGTCCCATGGGGGTTGGAACTGCGCCTGGTTGTGCCGTTGAGGAGGTTTCGGTGGCTGCCTCGGTTTCGTCGTCCTCGGTTTGGCAGAAGGTGCAACGCGGGCTCGGCGTTGCCGTGCTGGTGGGTCTGGCCGGTGGGCTGGACGCCTGGCCCGCGTGGTGGCTGGCCGCGGCCTGGGTGCCCTGGCGCAGTGGCCTGGGCACCGCGCGCCAAAAGGGCCAGGACGCGCTGCTGGTGCTGGCCGCGGTGGCCTTGGGCGCGTTTTGGGGCTGGCTGTTACCGGCGCGCCGCGCGCCGGTGGGCCCGGGCCTGGTGCTGGCCGCGGCCTTGCTGGCGTTGTGGGCCGGCGCGCGCTGGCAGCGCCAGGACGATGCCCTGGCCCGGGCCGGGCTGAGCGCCGCGGGGTGGACGCCCTGGTTGTGGGTCGGTTGGAGCCTCGGCCAGGGGGACATGGTCCCGGCCCTGAGCGCGGCCATGGCCGCACTGCTGGCCTGGCTGTGGGCCCAGGCCGGGGCCGCGCTGCGCGCCCCCCAAGCTTCGGCGCGCGCCTGGGGATGGCGCGTGGCCGGCTGGTTCTTCGTGGGCACCCTGGCCCTGGGCGCTGGCACGGGCTGGGTTTGGCAACAGGGCCCGGCGACCCGAGGCGCCGAAACCACGGCCGCCAACGACGCCGCGCCCACGCCGCACCCCGAACTGGCCGCTACCCTGACCGCGGTGGCCCAGGGCGCGGCGCAGCCCGCGCCTTCCCCCACGCCGCAGCCTACGGCCACGGCTACCGCGTCGCCTTCCCCCACCGCGACCCTGAGCCCCACCCCCAGCCTCACGCCCACGGTAACCCCCACGCCGACCCTCACGCCCTTCCCCACCTTCCCGCCGCCGCCGGTGTATACGGGCTACGGCGTGGTGCAGGTACCGCCTTCGTGGGGGCAGGGCGCGTATGTGCGGGCCGAGCCCAACGAAAACGCCAAACTCGTCGCGGTGGTGGAAAACGGCACGCTGCTCAAAGTGCTGGGTTATCGGGCCAAGGGGGTGCAAATCTGGCTCAAAGTGCGCTCCCTCACCGCGGGCTGGGAGGGATGGATTATCAGCACCGCGTTGCAGGTGGCCACGCCGCCCGCGCCCTAAAGGGGAAAAGAGCAGGGAGCGGTCAGCGGGGAGCAGGGAGCCCGGTAGGGGCGCATGGCGGTGCGCCCGCCGCGGTAGGGGCGACCCGGCAGGTCGCCCAGGCGTGAAGCCGCGGGTGAACGCGGATGAAGAAGAGCAGGAAGCGGTGAGCGGCCAGCAGTCAGCAAGCGCGCCACCTACCACCCACCAACTTCCAGCTTCCAACCCCTCACAAATATTCTCGGAACCAACGCACAATGTGCCGCAGCCGGGCAATGCGCCGGTCCGTGCGCCCCACCCGGCTCAGGCCGTGGGGCTCGTCGGGGAAG
>JALSPJ010000268.1 GCA_026985995.1 Anaerolineales bacterium | reverse complement strand
CATAGTGCCGCTTGGGCGTCTCGTATTCCACATGGGCAATGTTGATGGTGATGCCCCGCTGCCGCTCTTCGGGCGCTTTGTCAATCTCTTCGAAGGGCGTGAACTGCCCCCACCCTTGCAAGGCGCAATACTTGGTGATGGCCGCGGTCAGCGTGGTCTTCCCGTGGTCGATGTGCCCCATCGTGCCCACATTCAAGTGCGGCTTGCGCCGCTCGAACTTTTGCTTGCCCATGATTGGTCCTCCTGTCATTCAAGGTTGGGATGGATATTGTACCGCGATTGTCCCCTTCAGGGTCGGTCGCCGCGCACAATGGCTTCGGCCAGGGGTTCGGGCACGGGCTCGTAGTGGTCGAATTCCATGGTGAACACGCCCCGGCCCTGGGTGGCCGAGCGCAGCGCGGTGGCGTAGCCGAACATTTCCGACAAGGGCACCATGGCCCGCACCGCGCGCACATTGCCGGGCCGGGCTTCGATGCCCTGGATGTCGGCCCGCCGGGCCGAAAGCTGGCCCAGCACTTCGCCCAGATATTCTTCGGGCACGGTGACTTCCACTTTCATGATGGGCTCCAGCAGCACGGGCCGGGCCTGTTTGGCGCCTTCGCGGAAAGCCATGGAGCCGGCCATCTTGAAGGCCATTTCGCTGGAGTCCACTTCGTGGTAGGAGCCGTCGAGCAGGGTGACCTTGACATCGGTCACCGGATACCCGGCCACCACCCCCGCGTCCGCGGCCTCGCGCACGCCTTTTTCCACCGCGGGGATGAATTCCTTGGGGATGGCCCCGCCCACGATTTTGTTCTCGAAAGCGATGCCCGTGCCCGGCTCCGCGGGTTCCAAACTGAGGATGACATGGCCGTATTGCCCGCGGCCGCCGGTTTGCTTGACGAACTTGCCTTCCACTTTGGGCACGGGCCGGGTGATGGTTTCCCGATAAGCCACCCGGGGTTTGCCCACCCGGGCCTGCACATTGAACTCCCGCTTCATGCGGTCGATGAGGATTTCCAGGTGCAGCTCACCCATGCCCGAGATGATGGTCTGGCCCGTGGCCTCGTCCACCCGCACCCGGAAGGTGGGGTCTTCTTCGGCCAGCTTTTGCAGGGCCTTGGCCAGCTTGTCCTGGTCCGCGGTGGATTTGGGCTCCACGGCTACGGAAATCACCGGCTCGGGGAAGGAGATGCTCTCGAGCACGATGGGAGCCTTGGGGTCGCAGAGGGTGTCGCCGGTGAAGGTGTGCTTGAGGCCCACCACCGCGGCGATGTCGCCGGCGTAAACTTCGCTGATGTCTTCCCGCCGGTCGGCATACATGCGAATGAGGCGGCCGATGCGCTCTTTGCGGCCCTTGGTGGCGTTGTAGACCGTGGCGCCCTGGCGCAGCGTGCCCGAGTAGACCCGGAAGTAGGCCAGGCGGCCGGCGTAGGGGTCGGTGACAATCTTGAACACCAGCGCGGCCAGAGGCGCGTCGTCCCGGGCTTCGCGCACCTCTTCCTCGCCCGTATCGGGGTTGACGCCCCGCACCGGCGGGATATCCACCGGCGAAGGCAGGTAATCGACTACCCCGTCGAGCAAGGGTTGAATGCCCTTGTTCTTCAGCGCGCTGCCGCAAAACACGGGCTGCAGCTGCCCGGCGATGGTGGCCCGGCGCAAGGCGGCCTTGAGCTCGGCCACGGTGATTTCTTCGTCGCCAAAGTACTTGTCCATCAAGGCTTCGTCGGTTTCGACGATTTGCTCCAGCATCTTCTCCCGGGCTTCTTCCGCGGCGGCGCGCAATTCGGCCGGAATTTCCGTCACTTCGGGCTTCTTGCCCAAGTCATCGACCCACACGATGGCCTTCATCTCCAGCAGGTCGATGACCCCGCGGAAGTCGGCTTCGCTGCCGATGGGCAATTGCACGGCCACGGGGTTGGCGCCCAATTTTTCCCGAATGCTCTCAATGGAACGCTCGTAGGACGCGCCCACCCGGTCCATCTTGTTGACGAAGCAAATGCGGGGAACGCCGTAGCGGTCGGCCTGCCGCCACACGGTCTCGCTTTGGGGCTCCACGCCGTGCACCGCGTCGAACACCACAATGCCGCCGTCCAGCACCCGCAGCGAGCGCTGCACTTCCGCGGTGAAATCGATGTGGCCCGGCGTATCGATGATGTTGATTTGATACCCTTTCCACTCGGCCGACACCGACGCGGACACGATGGTAATCCCCCGTTCCCGCTCCTGTTCCATGTAGTCGGTGACCGTGGTGCCTTCGTGCACCTCCCCCAGGCGGTGGGTGCGGCCCGTGTAGAACAGGATGCGCTCGGTGGTGGTGGTTTTGCCCGCGTCGATGTGGGCGATGATGCCGATATTCCGATAGCGCTCAATAGGATGTTCGCGCGGCATAAGCCTTCCTCAAGAAACAAGTTCGCAGACAGGACAAGGGGCGCGCAGCTCCACAGCCCGCGCCCCAAGATGGCAAAACAAGCGCAAACCCAGGCCGACGGCCTACACCCGGAAGTGGGCGAAGGCCCGGTTGGCCTCGGCCATGCGGTGGGTTTCCTCCCGCTTGCGCACGGCCGCGCCCTGGCCGCGCGCCGCGTCCATCAGCTCCGCGGCTAGCTTCTCCGAAAAGCCCTTGCCGGGCCGGGCCTTGGCCGCGGCGATAATCCACCGGCAGGCCAGCGCGAACTGGCGATGGGGCGGCACCTCCATGGGCACCTGGTAAGTCGCACCGCCCACCCGGCGGGGCCGCACTTCCATGATGGGCGACACATTGCGCAGCGCCTTCTCGAACACCTTGATGGGGTCGTCGCCCGTCTTCTCCTGAATGATGTCGAAGGCCGTGTACACCAACCGCGCGGCCACGCTCTTCTTGCCGTTGCGCATGACCCGGTTGATGAAGGATTGCACCTTCACGCTGCCATACTTGGGGTCGGGCGGAATTTGCCGTCGTTCAGGGCGATAGCGTCGCGGCATACCGAATTCTCCTTTGCCTCGTTATCGGGTGGAACACCTCCGGTTGGGCCGGCGCGCGCCGCGAGGCCCGCGTCTGCACCCCACCGGCTTATTTCTTGGGCCGCTTCGCGCCATACTTGGAACGCGCCTGCCGGCGGTTTTCCACACCGGCCGCGTCCAGGGTACCGCGAATAATCTTGTAGCGCACGCCGGGCAGGTCCTTCACACGGCCACCCCGCACCAGCACCACCGAGTGCTCCTGCAGGTTGTGACCCTCGCCCGGAATGTACGCGGTCACTTCCATGCCGTTGGTCAGGCGCACGCGGGCAATTTTACGCAGCGCGGAGTTGGGCTTTTTGGGCGTCATGGTCCGCACCACGGTGCACACCCCGCGCTTTTGCGGCGACCCCTTGGGCAGCCGAATGCGCTTGCCCTTGAGGGAGTTGTAAATGTAGAGCAACGCCGGCGCCTTGACCTTCTTGCGCTTGGGCTTGCGGCCCTTCCGTACCAGTTGGTTGATGGTCGGCACGGTAACCTCCTTCGTTGGCTTGCCTTGCCACGGCCCCGAGGGCCCACCTGACACACAAAAAAACCGCACGGCTCGCGTTGGCGACCCTGCCGCGGCTTTCTTCCAAACCGGGAACCGGGCCAGCGCCCGGTTGGGGCAGACGGGCATTGTAGCACGCGGCCCGCCCCGCGTCAAGGCCGCGGGCCATGCTGGGCGCAAAAAACCGGGCCCAGCTTGCGGGCCCGGCCAGGCGGAGAGGGTGGGATTCGAACCCACGGTGGGCGCAAGGCCCACAGCGGTTTTCGAGACCGCCCCGTTCGTCCACTCCGGCACCTCTCCGGGCGCCCTTAATTATACGCCCAGGTGCCAAAAATGGGAAGGGGGGAGCGGGCAGAAGTTGGAAGTTTGGAGGTTAGAAGTTGGCGGTTGGTGGTTGGAGGTTGGGGGTTAGAAGTTGGTGGTTGGCGGTTGGTGGGCGGCGGCGCGCCACAGCAGGAACGCGGCCAGGGCCTGCATGAGCGCCGCAAAAACCACCACCGCGGTCACCGAGGTCTGATAGAGCCAGCCCATGGCCGCGCTGCCCACGAACCACGCCAGGCCATACCCCGCGTTGAACACGCCATAAGCCGTGGCCCGCCGCGCCGCAGGCGCCCAACGCGCCACCCCGGCCCGCAGCACCGATTCCTGCGCGCCCATGCCCACGCCCCACAGGGCCGCGCCCAGCACCGCGCCCGGCACCCCCCACCCTAAGGCCAAAGCCACGGCCAACGCGCTCACCCCCGCGGCCACCACCAACACCCGCAACCCCCACCGGTCATACGCCCGCCCAAAGGCCAAGGCCGCCAGGGCATCCACCCCCATGGCCAGGGCGTACAGCAGGGGCACCCACGCGGGCGGCACCACGGTCCGCTGCGCCCAGTGATACGCCACCAGCGCGAAGTCCAAAAACCCGGCGGCCATCATCCCCGCGGCGAGCACATAGAGCCAGAACCCGCGCGGCCAGCCCCGGCTCGTGGCCCGCGGTGCGGTGGGCCCCGGGGCCTCCAGCCGCTGGGGGTGCGGATACAACCGCCAGGCTACGGTCAAAGTGAGCAACGCCAACAGCGCCGGGCCCGCCAGCACGGCCAGGGCCGGCCGATAGCCGCCCGTCGCGGCCACCACCGCGGCCACCAGCAAGGGCCCCGTCACCGCGCCCAGCTGGTCCAGAGCCTCGTGCAGCCCAAAGGCCTTCCCCGGCCCCACCCGGCTGGCCGCATGGGAAAGCATGGCATCCCGCGCCGGCGAGCGCAAGGCCTTGCCGAAGCGTTCCAACAGCAACAACGCCACGGCCCAGGGCCAACGCCCGGCCAGGGCCAGCAAAGGCACGGCCAGCAAATTCAGCCCATAGCCCACGCCGGTGAACAGCCAATAGCGCCCCGTGCGGTCGCTGGCATAACCGGCCACCAGGCGCAGCGCGTAGCCGATGAACTCCCCCGCGCCCACGGCCAGACCCACCGCGGCCGCGCTGGCGCCCAGGGCCTGCAAATAAGGCCCCACGATGCCGCGCGCGCCTTCGTAGGTGACATCGGCCAGCAGGCTCACCAGCCCCAGCAAGAGCACAAAGCGCCACGCCCGCCGGGCTGCAGGCCCCGCGGGGGACGACGAAGCCGTGGATGGGGTCATGGTCGTTTCTCCTGAGGGAAGGACGCGGGGCCGCCGGCCGCGCTTACAGCCGCACGCTGAGCCGCAGGCCCTCGTCGAGCCGGGGGCGATATTGCAGCGCCTCGGCCAGGTGGTGTACCTGCACCGCGTCGGCGCCTTCCAAATCCGCGATGGTGCGGGCCACCTTGAGCACCCGATGATACGCCCGGGCCGAAAGCCCCAGCTGCTGCATCGCGTTGCGCATCAGGGCTTCGCCGGCCGCATCCAGGGCCACGAAACGCCGAATTTCGCCGGGGCCCATGTCCGCGTTGCTGCGCAAGGGGGTGCCCCGAAAGCGCGCCCACTGTCGTTGCCGCGCGGCTTCCACCCGCTGCCGCACCCGGGCCGAAGGCTCACCCCGTCGGCGGTCGGCCAGCTTGTCATATTCCACCCGGGGCACCTCCAGATGGATGTCGATGCGGTCCAGCAAGGGGCCCGAAATGCGCTGCCGGTAGCGGGCAATGGCCCCGGGGGAGCAGGTGCAGGCCCGCACCGGGTCGCCGAAGTAGCCGCACGGGCAAGGGTTCATGGCCGCCACCAGCATGAAATTGGCCGGGAAGGTCACCGAGCCCTGGGCCCGGCTGATGGTCACCACCCGGTCTTCCAGGGGCTGGCGCAACACTTCCAACACCCGGGAGCTGAACTCGGGCAGCTCGTCGAGGAAGAGCACGCCCCGGTGGGCCAGGGAGATTTCGCCGGGGTGGGGCCAGTTGCCGCCGCCCACCAGCCCCGCGTGGGAGATGGTGTGATGCGGCGCGCGGAAGGGCCGCTGGGTGATGAGGGGCTGGTCCGGGGGCAGCTGGTCGGCCACGGAATAGATGCGGGTGACTTCCAGGGCCTCGTCCACGGTGAGAGGCGGCAAAATGCCGGGCAGGGCCCGGGCCAGCAGGGTTTTGCCCGCGCCCGGGGGGCCCACCATGAGCAGGTTGTGCCCGCCCGCGGCGGCTACTTCCAGGGCGCGCTTGGCGTGCTCCTGGCCTTTGATGTCCGCGAAGTCGGTGAGGCCCTGGGCCGGGGGCAGCGCGGTGATGGGCGTGTGGGGCGTGGGCTGCAGCGGGCGCGCACCCCGCAGGTGAGCCACCAGCTCGGCCACGGTGTCCACGCCATACACTTCGATGTCGGGAATGAGCGCGGCCTGGGCCGCGTCTTCCGCGGGCACGAAGACCCGTCGCAAGCCATGAGCCCGGGCGCTGGCCGCGATGGCCAGCGCGCCCCGCACATGCCGCACCCGACCGTCCAGGGCCAGTTCGCCCACCACCAGCGCGTCGTCCAGGCCCGCGGCCGGCACCTGCTCGGTGAGCAGCAGCACGCCCAAAGCGATGGGCAGGTCATACACGGGCCCGGCCTTGCGCACCGCGGCCGGGGCCAGATTGACCACAATGCGCCGACGGGGCACCACCAGCCCGCTGTTGCGCAGCGCGGCCTGCACCCGTTCCCGGCTCTCTTGCACCGCGGTGTCGGGCAGGCCCACGATGGTCATGCCCGGCAGGCCCCGGCCGTAATCCACTTCCACCTCGACCAGCACCCCATCGAGGCCCACCAGCGCGCAGGCGTTCACCCGGGCCAGCATGGCGTTTTTCCTCCTGCTTCAGGAACCGCCCTGGGGCGATGCGTCGAGCTTTTCGAGGCGCAGCCGGTCGATGCGCAGGCCGTCCATGCGCTCCACGGTCAGCCGCACGCCATCCCAGGTCACCTGGTCGCCTTCCTTGGGAATGCGGCCCAATTTGCCCAGGACGAAGCCGGCCACCGTGTCGTAATGGGGGTCGTGCAAATGAATGCCTAAGGCTTCGTTGACATCGTCCATCAGAGCCATGCCGTCCACCAGCCAGGAGCCGTCGGGCTGGGGCACCACATCGGGCGGCTCCCGGTCGAAGGGGTCGCCCACCTCGCCCACCAGTTCTTCCAGCACATCCTCCAGGGTCACCAGGCCCGCAGTGCCGCCATATTCGTCCACCACCACCGCGATGTGCTGGCGCTTTTCGCGAAACAGGCGCAGCAGCTCGCGAATGGGCAGGCTCTCGGGCACGAACAGGGCTTCGTCGGCCACCTCGCGGGCCGGGGTGCCGTTGACCCGCCCCTCGGCCAGGCGGGGCAGCAGGGATTTGACATACACGATGCCCACCACCTGGTCCAGGTCGCCCTCATACAGGGGAATTTTGGTCACCCCGTGTTTGGCGGCCAGGCGCACCACTTCTGACAAGGGAGCATCGGCCGGTGCGGCCACGATGTCGGTGCGGGGCACCATGACCTGACGCACCAGAATTTGCGAAAAGTCCAGCACCGCGTGGATGATTTCGCCCTCTTCCTGGGGCAGAATGCCCTCGGCCTCGGATTCCTGCACCAGATAACGCAGTTCTTCCAGGCTGAGGCTGGCGTGGGTGGAGCCTTCCAGACCCAACAGGCGCAAAATGGCCCGGGTGGTCCAGTCGAGCAGGTCGATGAACCACTTGAAGGTGACCAGGAAAATTTGCATCAGAGGGGCCAGAATCGACGAAATGGCCTCGGGGTTGCGCAGCGCGGCCACTTTGGGCACCTGTTCCCCCAGCACCACATGCAGCGAAGTGACGATGACCAGGGAGAGCACCAGGGGCAGCGCGGGGAGCACGGTTTGGAACATGCTCAGCCAGGGCGGCAGCTCGGCTTCCCCCAGCAGGCGGTGGAGCAGGGTCTCGAAAGTGCCTTCGGCCACCGCGCCCAACGCCAGGCTGACGATGGTCACGCCCAGCTGCGAAGCCGCGACCAGGCGGTCGCGCGCTTGGGGGCTTTGCACCCACTGCAGCACCAGCCGCGCGCCCCGCTGCCCCCCTTCGGCCAGGGCCATCAAGCGCGGGCGGCGGCTCACGACGGCCGCGAACTCCATGGTGACGAAAAACGCGTTGAGCGCGATGAGCAGGGCAATCAAGAAAAAGTCAAAGAGTAGCGCCATAAGGCTTACGGCACCTCCTGAACAGGCTGCGAGGCTATTTTAGCGCAGAACCGCGACCGCGGCATAGCCCACCACCGCGTCGTAATCGCCGGTGACATCGCCCGAGGTGGCGTAGTGCAGCAGCACGGCCTGCTGGGCCTGCCAGGCCCGCGCGGCCCACAGCATGGCCGCAATGGCCGCGCGGCCGCACGCCTGGGCCACGCCTTCTTCCTCGGCCAACAGCACTTCCAGCGGGTCCAGGGCCAGCACCCGCCGCAGCATCTCCCGGTCCAGCCGGCGGGCCACCACCTGGGGGAAGTAGTGCGACAAATCGCTGCTGGCCACGATGAGGTCCTGGCGCGGGTCCAACAGCGCGGCCAGAGCCCGCCCCACTTCTTCCAGCACCCGCGGGTCCACGGTGCGAAACATGAGGGGCACCAGGCGGAACCCGGGTTGCAGCGCGCGCTGCAAGAAGGGCAGTTCCATCTCCAGCGAGTGCTCAGGGTCTTGGGGAACCGGCGTGAGGCCTACGCCCAGGCGCACCTGCAAGCGGGCGTCCAGCTGGCGCAGCACTTCGTGGGCCACAGGCACCTGGCCCAAGGGGGTTTCGTAGGCCTGATGCGCGGTGACCAGGATGGGCGGGCGGTAGGCGTAGTGCATGGGCCCCAGCAGGGCCACATAGCGGAAGGTTCGGCCCCGCACCGCGGCGAACGCGGTGCCGGCCACGGGGCCCGAATAGCGAATGCCGGCATGGGGCGCAAGCAGGGCCACCACCTGGCCGCTCAGGGCCGGCAGGCGAGCCGCGCCCTCCTCCAGCAGGCGGTCCACCAGCGCGGCCAGGGCCGCGGGGTCGGCCGGATACCACTGCCCGCGCAACGGCGAAGGACGAACCGAAGGCAAGGTCGGCTGCATGGCGCCCTCCTTCGACCCCGGGCCATACGCCGCGCGGCCCGGCCCCGCGTCAGGGCACAACCACCAGGGGGAACGCGGCCGTGGCGCAATGGGTGGGGCCGTCGATGCACACATCGATGCTCAAGTCGAAAGTGCCGGGCCGCAGCGGCACCAGGGTCAGGCGAAGGGTTTGTGCGCCCCCCGGCGGTAGGGGAGCGTCCAGGAAGAACGAGACGAAATCCAAAGGTTCGGCACGCATCTGGTCCCGAGGCCGGGGCTGCACTTCCCGCACGGTGAAATGCTGCGCCCAGGACCAGTCTAAGTCGACGCTATCGATGCGTCGGGGACGGTTGGCCAGGTTTTGCACCTGGATGTGAATGTCGGCCGGTTGCCCCACCTGGGTCAAAGGCGGGTAGGTCACTTGCAGTTGCACCTGCGCGGGCGGGCGGGTGCCCCACCACAGGCCCACGCCGACCGCTACCCCACACACGGCGCACAAGCCCGCCAGGGCCGCGAGCGCGAGCAACAGCCATTTGAGGGCCGCCCTGGACATGACGCCTTCCTTCGACAAATCCCGCGCCACCACCCGCCGACAGGCCGCGGCGGTTCGGTTACCTCATTGTTCATTATAATCGCGTCGTCGACGATGCAACCCAATGGGCCCGGTCCGCCGCCGGTTCCCGCGGCGCCACACCCCAAACCGGCGACAGCCAACGCACGGCTACGACCCCCGACGGTTCCCCCATGCCCTCAAAGGCCCCTTATCCCGCGGTGGCCACATCGGGGCTCAGCAGGTGGGCCTGACTCAGCAGGTGGTCCCGCATCACTTCCCGCAACAGGTCCAGGGCCTGGATGACTCGCCGGTCGTTCAGGGTGTAATACACCGATTGCTTGCGCCGCTGGGCGCGCACCAAGCCCCGCTCGCGCAGGATTTTGAGATGGCGGGACACGGTAGGCTGCGAAATGCCCAACATGTGGGCCAGGGCGTTGACATTGCGGGGGCCATCGGCCAGCAAATACAAAATGGCAATGCGTTTGGCGTCGGCCAGGCCGCTGCACAGGTAAGCGTGCAATTGAACGCTTTCGCTCGAGAGCTCCGGTAGGGTGGTCATGTGTCCCTCCAGCAGGTCGAAAGACACGGTGGGCCCGAGGCCAATATATGCATATTTCAGTATAGAGGAAAATGCCACGGCCCGATAGTGAAAAACGGCACCCTCCCCGGGTGCTTCTGAGCCTTGACAACATCCCACAGGGGTACGGGGAACACGAAGGCGCGCCGCGCGCGCCCTCCATGACCGCCGGCCGCGGCGGGGGCGCGCGGCGTTGGCGCAGGTGAGGGCCCGGGGCAACGGTCGGAGGTCAGCGCGGGCTTTGGGCCCGGGCCACATCGCCCCCCTCCCGGGGGATGAGCCAACGCACCCGATGAGGCGGCCAGTACACCAGCACAGCCTGGCCGATGACCCGGTCCAAAGGCACCGGGCCCAGCACATGGGAATCGGTGGAGTGATTGCGGTTGTCGCCCAGCACGAACACATGCCCCGGGGGAACCAGCCAGTAGCCGTTGTAGCGCGGGCGTTCCAGGATGTAGGGTTCCACCAGGGGCCGGTTGTTGATGTACACCGTGCCGTTCTGGATGAGCACCTCTTCGCCGGGCAGGCCGACGATGCGCTTGATGTAATCGCCCAGGCCGTTGTCGTTGGGCCGAAAGACGATGATGTCCCCCCGATGGGGTTGGCGGCCAAAGCGGTAGGCCAGCCGATTGACCAGAATGAATTCGCCCCCTTGCAAGGTGGGCACCATGCTGTAGCCTTCGACCCGAATGCGGGCGGTGACGGCGTTGAGGGCAATGTAGAGGGCCGCGGTGAGAAAGAGGGTGTAGAAAATCTCGCGTACCATGCGGCCCACGGCCCGCAGCCAGCGCACCGACGCGGCCGCGGGCTGGGCTTCCAGGATCTCATCGTCGGGGGGCAACCCTTCGTCGGAGAAGGGGTTTTGATTTGCGAGCATGGCGCACCTGTCGCAACGAATGATAAAGGCAAAACAACCCCGTGGGCATGACCTCAAACACGGGGAAGGATTATACCACTGTGGTATAATGCCAACATCCGTCTCCCGACTTTCTCATCCAACGAGGCGCGTATGGCTCAGGTTGCCCAACAACTGTTCAACGCTCTGCAGTGGGGCAGTTTCTACGCCCTCATCGCCCTGGGCTACAGCATGGTCTACAGCATTTTGATGCTGTTCAACTTCGCCCATGGCGATGTGTTCATGGTGGCCACTTATATCGGGTATTTCGTGGCCACCCTTTTGTTGGGGTTGGCGTTAGGGGGCGTGCTGCCCTTTTCGGGCGGCGTGGTCTTCGTGCTCACCCTGCTGCTGACCATGTTCCTGGCCTCGTTCATCGGCATCGCGGTGGAACGGGTGGCCTACCGCCCCCTGCGCGACGCGCCCCGGGCCTCCGCGGCCATCACCGGCTTGATGGTGGGCATTTTCATGGAGACCACGGTGCTGTGGCTGTTGGGCGCCAGTCGGCGCAACTTCCCCACCCTCATCGAGGTCTTCACTTACCAAATCGGGCCGGTGCAGGTGACCAACCTGAAAGTGCTCACCATCGTGCTGGCCGTGGTGCTCATGGTGCTGTTGCACCTGTTCATCCAAAAGACCAAGGTGGGCATGGCCATGCGGGCCATGTCCTACGACTACGCGGTCATTCCCCTCATGGGGGTGCCGCTGGACCTCATCATCGCCTTCACCTTCGCCTTAGGCTCCGCGCTGGCCGGGGCCGCGGGGGTGCTCTTTGGCATGGCCTACCCGGTGCTCGACCCCTACATGGGCGTGCTCATCGGCTGGAAGGCCTTCGTCGCCGCCATTCTGGGCGGCCGCGGTTCCATTTTGGGCGCGGTGGCCGGCGGCTTTCTGTTGGGCTTCATCGAAATTCTGGTCGCCGCGGTGCTCACTTCCACCATGCGCGATTTGGTGGCCTATAGCATCGTGCTGCTCATCCTCACATTCCGGCCTTACGGGCTGTTTGGGGAAGAGCACAGCGTGCGCTTGCGCTTGTAAGCGCCGGCATCCCTACGCAGCGAGGACATGACCATGGGGCACTCGGACGCACCCCCTCAAGCCCGTGGATGGTGGCAGCGGCTGCGAGCCGCGTATCGTGATGTGCCCATCAGCGCCTGGCTGGTGGGCATGGCCGCGGCCGTGCTGGTCGAGGCCTTCATCGGCTACGACCTGGCCTATTGGCTCGGCCTGGGGAACCTGCCCTCCTTCTTCGGCCTCTCGCTCATCTTCAAACGCTGGCAGCAGCTGCCGGCCATCATCGCCTTCATCGTGCTGGTGTATGTGCTGCCAGCCCTGGTGGCCACTTACTTCGTGCGCCGCCTGGCCGCGCGCTGGCGCGGGGGGCTGGGCCTGGCCCAGCGGCTGCCTTCCTGGGCCTACATCGCGCTCAACCTGGCTTTTGTGTACCTCATCCTGCACTTTTGGGCCCAGGCCAACGATTACCGCCTGCTGGTGCTGCGGCTGCTGGGCGTCAACATCATCCTCACCCTGAGCCTCAACCTGGTCAACGGCTGGATGGGCGAGTTCTCGGTCTCGGTGGCCGGCTTCATGGCTGTGGGCGCGTATGTCGCGTCCATCCTCATGGTGTGGGGCTTCGCGGACGACAAAGTCTTCGGCCCGCCGGTGTTCCCCGAGGCCTGGGCGCCCTTCTTCTTCCCCATTGCGCTCATCATCGCCGGCGCGGTCACGGCCATCACCGCGCTGGCCGTGGCCATCCCCTCCTTCCGCACCCGAGGCGACTACCTGGCCATCATCACCTTGGCCTACCTGTTCATCGTCAAAAGCTCCATCGAAAACCTGGACTTCTTGGGCGGCGCGCGGGGCTTCATGGGCCAGCCCAAAGTGGCCGAATCCCTGCTCATCGTGTTCGTGTGGGTGGTGCTGGCCGTGTGGGTCATGTACAACTATGTCAGTTCCACCTTAGGGAAAGCCACCAGCGCGGTGCGCGACAACGAACCCGCGGCCGAAATGATGACCGTCAACACCCGCAAAGTGAAAATCGTGGCCTTCCTGACCCACGCGTTCTGGTCCGGGGTGGCCGGCGGCCTTTACGCCCACATCGTGGGCTACATCAACCCCGGCAGTTTCGGCCTGGTGAAATCCGCGGAAATCCTGGGCATGCTCTACCTGGGCGGCCTGAACTCGGTCACCGGCTCGATTTTGGGCACGGTGCTGTTCACCCTGCTGAGTGAAATTTTGCGGCCGCTCAAACTCATCAAATGGATGGTCATCCCCGTCATCCTCATCTTCGTGATGATCAAACGCCCCCGGGGGTTGTTGGGCTTCCAGGAAATTCGCCTGCCCTTCCTGGAACGCCGCAGCCAGGCCGACAAGGAGGTGGCCCATGCCTCTGCTGGAGATTAAAAACCTGACCCACTTCTTCGGCGGCCTGCGGGCAGTGCACAACTTCAACACCACCATCGAGCCGGGGGAAATTCGCGGCCTCATCGGCCCCAACGGCGCGGGCAAGACCACCGTGTTCAACCTGACCACCGGGGTCTACAAGCCCACCCAGGGGCAAATTCTCTTCGACGGCCAGGACATCACCGGCAAGCCGCCCCACCAAATCGGCAAGCTGGGCATCAGCCGCACTTACCAAAACCTGCGCCTGTGGGGGAACCTGACCGCGCTGGACAATGTGAAAATCGCGTTCTACGGCCGCATTCGCTACGGGCTGTTGGGCGCGTTCTTCGGCCTCAACGGGCGCTACGAAGAGGAACGCCGCATCGACCAGGAAGCCCGGGAGCTCATGGCCCTGCTGGACATCGAACAATACGCCGACATGGTGGTTTCGGGCCTGCCTTATGGCATTCAGCGCAAAGTGGAAATGGCCCGGGCCCTGGCCACCAAGCCCAAGCTGCTCTTGCTCGACGAGCCCACCGCGGGCATGACCCCCGCGGAAATGGAAGAGACCATGGAGTTCGTGCTTTACATTCGAGACAAATTCAACCTCACCATCTGGCTCATCGAGCACAAAATGCGCTTCGTCATGGGCCTGTGCAGTCATATTCAAGTGCTCAACTTCGGCGAAATCATTGCCGAAGGGCCGCCCGAGGCCATTCAGAACCATCCCGAAGTCATCCGGGCCTACCTGGGCACCGCGGTGACCTGACATCCCAGCCAGCAGCGAGGACCCTATGGCTGCCACCGAGCGCACACCGCAACTCGTGGTCGAAAACCTGGAAGTCTACTACGGGGCCATCAAGGCCTTGCACGGCATTTCCTTCCATGTCTACCCGGGCGAGATTGTGACCATCATCGGCGCCAACGGGGCGGGCAAAACTTCCACCCTGCGGGCCATCTCCCGGCTGGTGAAAGTGGGCCCCGAGACCCGCATGACCTTCGAGGGGCACAACCTGCTGGACTACCCGCCCCACAAGGTGGTCAGCCAGCTGGGCATCAGCCATGTGCCCGAAGGCCGACGCCTGTTCGGCAATCTCACCGTGTGGGAAAACCTGCAGCTGGCCACCTTTGCCCGCAAAGACCCGCCCGAGGTCATTCAGCGGGACTTCGAGATGGTCTTCGACCTCTTCCCCCGACTGGCCGAACGGCGCAACCAAAAGGCCGGCACCATGAGCGGCGGCGAGCAACAAATGCTGGCCGTGGCCCGGGCCCTCATTACGGCCCGCCGTATGATGCTGCTGGACGAACCTTCCATGGGCCTGGCCCCCAAGCTCATGCAGGAAATGTTCGAGGCCCTCAAGGAAATCAACAAAGAAGGCACCACCATCCTGCTGGTGGAACAAAACGCCAACATGGCCTTGCGCTTCGCCCAGCGGGGCTATGTGCTGGAAACGGGCAATCTGGTGCTCGAAGGCCCCAGCGAGCAACTGCTCAACGACCCCCGGGTGAAAGAAGCCTACTTGGGCGGCTGAGGCGCCGCGAGCCGCGCACCGCGCTGGTGCTGCCCTTCACCCCATCGCTGGAGCCCGCCCGATGCGCCTGGCCGGGCGGGGGCAACTTCTGGTTGGAAGGTGGGAGTTGGTAGTTGGTGGTTGGCGGGGGTCGCGCGTTGCTCCTTGCTTTCTTTCTTCCGTGTTTATCCGTGTTTTTCCGTGGTTTTTTCGCTTCATCCGCGTTTATCCGCGTCCATCCGCGGTTTCACCCCCCGGCGCACCGCCGCGCGCCCCTACCGGGCCGGGCGACCTGCCGGGTCGCCCCTACCGTGCTTCCTGCTGTCTGCTGACTGCTCCCTGCCCTGATTAAAAAAGTTGGCGCCCGTCGGGGGGAAACGGGCGCCGTCTATTTGGGAGGAGGGGAGAGGAGGATGCGCTTATTAGAATAACGCAGTGAGATTAAAAGTAGATTAGAAAAAGCCAATTGCGCAAGTCAATCTGGGCCGATTTTCCCAAAAATCTACGGAAATCAGTAAATTCAGGGCCCCTGGAGACAAGCGAGCCAATGACCCTCCGCGGGGCCCGGCGCGGTGGCCCGCCACAGCACGACCTGCGGGGTGGGGAACACGCCTGCGGACACGGGCAACACCCGCACCTGGGAGGCCTCTGCCAGCCGGGGCAAAACCGCCTCGGCCCAGCGCGCCGGCACCAGGGCCAGGGCCGCGGGCTCCACGGCCACCAGCCGGGCCATCTGCCCGGGCCGCACGGCCAACCGGGCCCGGGGGTGCCACGGCCAGGCCGGGCCCAGGGCCTGGGTGAGCAGCGCGCCCCACCGGGAATCCGCGGGCGGCACCACGGGCACGGGCGGCGCCAGGCCCGCAGCCCGGGGGCTCACATCCCGCCAGCGGGCCTCGGGGTCGGTCCACAACCGCCGCCAGGCCGGGCCCACCGGGCCGGGCGCGGGGTTGTCGGCCGCCACCAGCACCACCCAGGTGGTGGGTTCCAGCGCGTAAGCCGCCTGGGCCTCGGGCGGCAGGGGCGGCCAGGTCAGCTGCCACGCGTCGGGCCGCCCAACCCCCAAACCATCGATGGCCAAAAGCAGCCCCGCCCGGCTCGCACACGCGCTCAGACGCGCATCCCACCCCGCGAGCACCGGCGGACGCTGCACGGTCACTACCGGCGGCAAAGTGGGCGTTGGCGAAGGGGCAACTGTAGGGGTAGCGCCGCCCCGGGCGCACCCGCCCACCCACACCAGCACGGCCAAAAACCACCACCATGGCCCACCGCGGGGCCTCTCCCCTCGCGGGCTGCCGGGTCTTGGCATCAACGGCGCGCGTCCCACGACGGTTCCCCCCAACCTCACGGCTCGGCCGACGCACGAGCGTCGCCCACCACCCAGCCGCGGGTGACCAGGAACCAGGCCACCGGCCCCTGCCACAATCCAAAAGCCACCGTCAGTGCGACGCGGTTCTTTTCCCACGCGCCGCGCAGGCAGATGGGGACGAACAGCACACCCAGGAGGCCCCCCAGCAACGCGACCTGGGCCAGGGCGCTGGGGGGCAGCCCCGGCCAGCGCAACAGGGGCAACAGGAGCCCCAGCCCCAACGCGCCGCCCGCGCCGGCCAGGGCGCTGGCCAACACGGGCGGCACGGCCTCCGCCAGCCCGATGGTCACGGCCTCGGCCAGGAGGTACAGCATCCCCGACAGCCCCACATAGGCCAAAAAACGCCCAACGCCGGGCCAGGCAATCAGCCCCAGCGCGGCACCAAACGCGAAGCCGGGCAGCCACAGCAGCTCGTCGGGCAGCCCCGCGCTGACCACCGCTGCGCCGGCAGCGAGCAACCAAGCCCGGCTTGAAGCGTGGATTTTCGGCCCCATCGCGTATCTCCCACGGTCGCAGGCCCAGCAGGCAAGCCAGCGCTGCCGCGCCCCGCGCGGATATTGTACCAATTCGCGGGTGCGCCCCGGCCACCCGCGACGCTGTGTTGAAAGTTGGGGGAGTGGTTGGGGGTTGGTGGTTAGAAGTTGGCGGGGGGCGGGGTCGCCTTTGCTCCCTGCTGTCTGCTGACCGCTCCCTGCTCTTTTTCCCATCCGCGTTTATCCGCGTCTATCCGCGGTTTCATCGCCCTGCCGGGTCGCCCCTACCGTGCTTGCTGCTGTCTGCTGACCGCTACCGTGGTTTCGCCGCGCGGCTGCCCCGCCACGATGCCCACGCGGGGGCGCGCATCTGGAAAAACAAACCGGGGCCGCGCGAGCACGGCCCCGGCATGGGCGAGCGTCGGTAGGTCTCAGGCCGCGAACAGGCCCGCGTTCAGGGCTTCCAGAGCCTCGGCCGGCGGGCGCAACCGCGCTTCGGGCAGGCGGTTCAACGGCTCATCGGGCAGGTCGAGGATGTCGTAGATGTTGGGCGCTTCGGGGTCGATGTAGAGCAGGCCGGTGAGCAGCACATTCTGGGCGTAGCTCTCTTCGATGGCCTTGATGGCGCCGAAGCGGTCCGTGGGGTCATAGTCCTCGTCCACCTGCTTGAGCACGATGGTGGAACCGTCGTGCAGGCGGATGGGTCGCGCCTCGCCCGGCTCCAGGCCCTCGCCGAGCCAGATTTCCTCCTCGGGGGGCACGAAGTCGATTTGATGCAGCGCGGCTTCGTGGTCCTTGGCCCATTCGTAGGAATAGCGCGAATCGGGGCGGTTGTTGAAAGTGACGCAGGGGCTGATGATGTCGATGACGGCCAGCCCTTTGTGATGAAAGGCGGCCTTGAGCAGGGCTTTGACCTGCTTGGGGTCCCCGGCGAAGGTACGGGCCACGAAGGAGGCGTTGGAGGCCAGGGCTTCCATGCAGATGTCGATGGGCATGTAGGGGTTCTCGCCCTGGCGCTTGAGCACCAGGCCCTTGTCGGCCGTGGCCGAGAACTGGCCCTTGGTGAGGCCATAGACGCCGTTGTTGGCCACGATATACACGAAAGGCACATTGCGGCGGATGACATGCTTGAAATGGCCCATGCCGATGCTGGCCGTATCGCCGTCGCCGCTCATGCCAATGCCCTTGATGGTGCGGTCGGCCACCAGCGCGCCCGTGGCCAGCGCGGGCATGCGCCCATGCAGGCCGTTGAAGCCGAAGGAGCGGCTGAGCATGTAAGTGGGCGCCTTGCTCGAGCAGCCAATGCCGCTGAACTTGACCACATCCTCGGGCCGCACATTCATCTCGAACAGCGAAGCGATGATTTGGCTGAGGATGGAGTTGTGGCCGCAGCCCTGGCACAAGGTCGTGGGCGCGCCCTTATAGTCGGCTTTGGTCAACCCAATGGCGTTGGTCCTGGCCATGGTTGTCTCTCCTTCCTTACCGAATGCCCGAGACCACCCATTCGGCGGTCAAAGGCAAGCCATCGGAGCGGCTGTGGGATTCGATGCGGGTGGCGAATTCGGGGTAAGTGATGCGCAGCAACTGGGCCAGCTGGCCATCGCGGTTGGCTTCGACCACCACCACCCGCTCGTGTTGGGCGATGAAGTCGCCCACTTCGTCGTGGAAGGGCACGGCCCGCACCCGCAGATAGTCGCTGGGCATGTCGTGCTCGGTTTGCAAAATGTGGCGGGCTTCCGCAATGGCCGGTTCGGTGGAACCATAGGCGATGATGCCCAGCCGCGCGCCTTCCATGGTGTGCAGCACGGGTTTGGGCAAGTATTTGCGCCCTTCGCGGTACTTCTTCTTGATGCGCTGGTTGACCCGCACCCACACTTCGGGGTCCTCGCTGTAGCGGGCGCACTCGTCGTGGCCCGTGCCCCGGGTGAAGTAAGCCGCGCCGGGGTAGCGGTTCCCCATGACGGTGCGGTAGGGTACGCCGTCGCCGTCCACATCTTCGTAACGGCACCAGCGTCGGCCTTCCTCGGCCCACTTTTTCAGGTCCTCTTCCCACAGCACCTTGCCCCGGTCCATGGGCTGCGCGGGGTACTCGAAGGGCTTGCCCATCCAGTGGTTCATGCCCAGGTCCAGATCCATCATGAGGAACACGGGGGCCTGCAGGCGTTCGGCGATGTCGAGGGAGCGCCAGCCGAACTCAAAGGCCTCGTTGAGGTTGCCGGGGAAGAGCATGATGTGCTCGGTATCGCCATGGCTGAGGAAGTAGACGAAGGTGATGTCGCCCTGCTGGGTGCGGGTGGGCAGGCCCGTGCTGGGGCCCACGCGCTGCACATCCACCAGCACCACGGGCACCTCGGCGTAATAGGCCAGGCCCACGGCCTCGGTCATCAGGCTGATGCCCGGCCCAGAGGTGGAAGTCATAGCCCGCAGGCCGGCCCAGCCGGCGCCGATGGCCATGTTGATGGCCGCGAGTTCGTCTTCGGCCTGGATGCTGGCCACGGTGTTCTTGCCCGTGACCGGGTCCTTGCGCAGCTTGGGGATGTATTCGTTGATGGTCTCGGCCACGCTGGACGCGGGGGTGATGGGATACCAGGAGAGGAACTGCAGGCCGCCGAAGAGCGCGCCCCAGGCCAGGGCGCTGTTGCCGTCGCTCAGAATCATGCCCCGGGTGGCGTCCATGGGTTCCACCCGGTAGGGGTCGCGCTTTTGCAGGTTGGCCGCGGCCCACTCGGCGGCCTTTTGCACCACGCCGAAGTTGAGCGCGGTGGCCTTTTCCTTGCCGTGGAAGTGATAGCGCAGCGCGGCGTGGATGGCGTCCAGGTCGATGCCCAGCAGGTGGGCCAGCACGCCCACATAGACCATGTTGGCCACATAGTCCCGCAGTTTGGGCGGCGCGCCCGATTCCCGGGCCAGCTTACGGGCCGGCATGGTGTAAGTCACCACATCGTCGCGCATGTGCCGCGGCTTGATGTGGTCGGCATAAAGGAAAACGCCGCCGGGCATGACCTTGTCTAAGTCCTCGTCCACGGTGGCGGGGTTCATGGCGACCACAATCTCGTGCCGGTCGCGGCGGGCGATGAAGCCATCCTTGTCGACCCGGATGGTGTACCAGGTGGGCATACCCTGAATGTTGGACGGGAAGAGGTTCTTACCCGACACGGGAATGCCCATGCGGAACAGGGCGCGCAACAACGCCAGATTGGAAGTCTGGCTGCCGGTACCGTTGATGGTGCCCACGGTGATGGAAAAATCGTTGACCACCGCGGGCCGGGTGGGCGCCGGCGAGGGATGCGGAGCGGTTTCGGAAGTCATGATTCTTCCTCCCAGAAAGGTTCGGGGGAAAGTTGAGGCGGTTGAGGTTGCCGTTGTTTGAGCAGGTCCAGATGCTCTTCGAACCACTGCTCGGCCCGGTCGTAATCACCGGCCAAAATGTGCTCGACGATGCGTTGATGATACTGCCACACCTCCCGTAAGAAGGCGATGTCGGCATAGCGATTGAGGCCGACGGCTTCGTAAACATCCCAAAAGGCTTCCAACAAGCCTTTGACGAAGACATTTTCCAGGCGGCGATAGAGGGTGAGATGCAGGTCCCGGTGCTCCCGATGGGGAATGCGGGGCGGCTGGGCGTTGAGCTTCTCCCACGCCTGGTGGACGAGGGTCTGGAGCTCATGGCGGTCGTCTTCGGTGAGGGTTTGGACCGCGCGGCGGAAGAAGGCGCGCTCAATTTCCTTGCGCAGGTCGGCGAATTGGTCGAAGAAGGCGGGGTCGATGGCCACCGCGACCCGCAGGCTCAGACTGACCGCGGGGGTGAAGGTATAGGGCTGCAGGCGAATGCCCACCTTGGGCTTGGCGTCGACCAGGCCTAAGGCCCGGGCCACGGCCAGTTGCTCCCGCAGGTTGGGCACGCTGCTGCCCAGTTTCTTGCTGATTTGCTCCAACGGGGGCAGCCGAATTTCGTCTTCCCCCTGCCACGCCCCCTGGCGCTGGGCCTCCTGGTAGGCGTGGATGAGGTACCGCAGGAAGATGGAAAGTTCGCCTTTGCGCATGACCGGCCTCACTTCATCAGAATGTTCAAACTAAACAGTTTGATGAGAGGATGCGTGCCGCCCATTGTACCCCCCTTTGGGCGGATGTCAAGGGCGCAGAGACGGCCAAGGCGCATGACAAGGCTCACGGTTTGGCGGCGACCGACAGGGAAAACGACGCGCGCCGGCTGCCCGGTGCTCCACCGACGCCGGCGCGCGGGCCCAGTCCCAGGGGCGGCGGTCAAGACTGTTCCTGGCTCACGGGCAACAAGCATTCGATGAACTCCCCTTCACCGGACTCCAGGGGTTCCACGATGAGGGAACCGCCCAAAATCTCCACCTGCTCCCGCAGCAGGCGCAGGGCCTCTTCGGCTTCCCGGGCCTCGTCCGACGAGGCTTCCTCCTGGGCCCAGCGTTTGCTATCGGCCTGAATGCGCAGGAAAATTTGCTGGAGCTGAAAGTCGAGGGTGACCTCCACCTGGCCCGCGTGGCCATAGACCACGGCACGGGTCACGGCTTCCTGCACCGCGCGGAAGATGAGCATTTGCAAATGGCGGGCCAGGTTGGGCGGGCTGCCCTGAACCTGCATCTGGGTGCGGACCTCGAAGCGCTTTTCCACCATCTGCAGGTAGCGCTGAATGGCGGCCACCAGGCCCAGGTCGTCCAAAGTGAGGGGGCGCAGCTCGGTGATGAAGGCTCGCACTTGCTGGAAGGTGGTGTTGGCCGCCCGGCGCAGGTTGTCCAGCTCTTTGCCGGCCTCTTCGGGGCTGCTTTCGAACAGGCGATAGGCGATGTCGGCCTGCAGGATGAAGTTGGCCAGGGCCTGGGCCGGGCCGTCGTGCACCTGGCGGGCCAGGCGGCGGCGCACTTTTTCTTCGGCCTCGATGACCATTTTGACCAGCTCCACCGCGGAGGCGGAAGGGCCGCGCTGTTGCTGCGGGCCGGGTTGCTCCTGCACTAAGGGCTCCAGGGTTTCGATGTATTGCACCAGCAGTTCGCGGTACATCTCCAGGGTCTTGCGCTGGTTCTCCAGGCTTTCTACCTGGCCGCGCATGAGCAGGTGGCGCTTTTGGGTTTCCAGCGCGGTCTCATAGCCCCGCAGCACATCCTGCGTGTGCCCCCGCCGCGCGGCCTGCTTGAGATAGGCGATGATGGAGGCGCTCTGCTGGCCTAAGCGCTCGCTTTCTTCTTTGACCTTGTCGGCGGTCATGCGCAGTTCCCGCAGGCGGCGGTCGATGCGGTCCAGCTCCTTTTGGGCCCAGCTGAGCCGCTCTTGCAGGGGAACCGACGCCGCGGCCTCGGATTCGGTGGGCGGCGCATCCAACGCCTGGGATTCGGGCAGGGGGTCGTCACGGAAGAAATCCAGGTCATCGCGCATAACGAGCTCCTTCAAAAAAGCGTTTAACCTTCAGGCCCTCCCGGCGGGAAGACGCCCGGGGGCGCCATGGGCACAGCGGTTCTGGTTCATCCCAAGGGCGCCGCGTGGCCTTTCCATAAAAGAAAGGAGGCCGGAAGCCCGAACCAATGCGGCGAAGAACATGAGAACATGCTCATTTGGGGCCTCAGGCGCACGCGAACGCCGGGGTTAGTAGTATAATCCAAAATGCGTCGTTCGGTTACCGCAAGGGCCTGTTTCTCCCGCATTCCCCCGTCGAAGCACAACCCACTGTGCATCTCAAGGCCGGGCATTGCCGCGCGCATACTTGCAAATATGCGCTTCTGCTCATATTCGCAGCCGCGGTGTCGCATATCTACATGTTCGTCGTCACGATGCTCAAAAAAAGAGCATTTCGCCCTTGACGGTTTTCGGGAAAAGTGCTACAGTGGGTCGGTCAAGTGAAACCATTCTAAAAAAGCAACCGCGAAAGCCCGTTGAGGCTTGGCCTTAGAAGGGCGGCGTGAAGCGTAAGCAAGAACTATCATCATATCAAAAAAACTTGACGCCCCAAAAATCTGTGGTAAAAAGCGCCAAACAATTTCCGAATGAGGGGTGGTTTCGCTGAGGAGCCAAAAGATGGACAAAAAAGCCTT
>JALSPJ010000267.1 GCA_026985995.1 Anaerolineales bacterium | reverse complement strand
GAAGGCCACCAGCTGGCCCACACTCAGCCGGTCTTGCAGCACATCGCGGCCGCCCCACCACAGCACCACCACGATGGCCAGGTTGGTGGTGAAGAAAATGAGGGGCAGAATGCGGGTAAACCAGCGCACCCAGGTCAGATGCTGTTCCAGCAGCACCTGATTTTGCCGGGCGAAGCGTTGGCGCTCGGTATCCTCCCGGGCGAAGGCCCGCACCAGGCGCGCGCCCAAAATGTTTTCGTGCAAAATGGTGTTCAGCGTGGCCAATTCCCGCTGAATGCGGCGGGAAATGGGCATGAGGCGGCGCACCATGAAAGTGAACAGGCCCAAAATCACGGGCACCACGAAGAGCACGCGCCAGGCCAGGCGGGCGTTCATGGCGAAAAGAAAGCCGATGGCCCCCACCACCATAAAGAGGGAACCCAACAGCCAGACCAGCCCGCGGCCGAAAAAGATGCGGATGGTCTCCACATCCGAGGTCATGCGGGTCATCAGGCGTCCGGTTTGGGCCTGGTCGTGGTACGAAAAGCTCAGGCTTTGGATTTTGGCGAAGAGCGCGTTGCGCAGGTCGAAGGCCACGCCCTGCGACGCCACTTCACCCCAATAGCCGTGCAGGAAGTTGAACACGCCCCGCACCGCGGCTACTACCAGCAAACCGACCACGGCCTGGAATACAGCCGACATGGCCAGGGGCTTGAGGCCCCGGTCGATGAGGTGGCGCACCAGCTGGGGCACGGCCAGATTGGCCGCGTTGACCAGCAGCAGCGCGACCAACGCGGCCACGGCATAACGGGCATAGGGCCGCAGGTAACGCCCGGCCCGAAGAAGCACGCGCATGGCACCTCCCGGAAAGCAAAACTTTGCTGACTTGATTATACCGCCAGGTGGGGGCGCGTGGGCCCCTTCCCTGGCCGGTTCAAGGCGCGGGGTACACCTGCACCCCGCGAAAGCGGGCCGGGGCCGCGCCGTGACCCGTGTGCATGATTTGCGACGGCTGCCCTTTGCCGCAGCGGGTGGTGCCCCACATGCGCCAGTAGCGTTCGTTGGCCACCGCATCGCACGAGCGCCAAAACTGGGGCGTGATGCCCGTGTAGATGCAGTTGCGCAGCAAGCGCACCCGCTGCCCGCGGCGAATTTCCCACCCTATCTCGGTGCCAAACTGGAAGTTGTACCGCTTGTCGTCGATGGACCACGAGCGGTTGGTCTCCAAGAACACGCCGTGGTCCGTATCCGCGAGGATGTCCTCCAGGTCCCACGGGCCGGGCAGCAGGTTGATGTTGGTCATGCGCACCAGGGGCTGCCGGTCCCAGCTCGAGGCCCGCATACTGCCGTTGGAAGGCTGGCCTAAGCGGGCCGCGGTCTCCCGCGAAGTGAGATAGCCGACGAACACGCCGGCTTCCACCAGGGGCGTGCGCTGGGCCGGTACGCCTTCGTCGTCCCAGCCAAAAGTGCCTAAGCCGCCGGGGGCCGTGGCGTCGGCCACGATATGGACCACTTCGGAGCCGTAGCGAAAGCGACCCAGCTTGTCGGGGGTGAGGAAAGAAGTGCCGGCGTACATGGCCTCGCTGCCGAAGACCCGGTCCAGCTCCACCGGGTGGCCGCAGGATTCGTGGATTTGCAGCGCCAGCTGGTCGCCGCCTAAGATGACGGTCATTTCCCCCTGGGGGCAGGGGGCGGCAGTGGTCAGGGCCGCGGCCTCGAAGGCGATACGGGCCGCGTGGCCGGGCAGGTCCCACCCGCGGATGATTTCCCAGCCGCCCGCGTTTTGGGCCCGGCCCAAACTGGCGGGGTAAGAGCGGCGCTGGATTTCCCCCTCGTGCACCGCGATGGCGCTCAGGCCGCCGCCGGTTTCCACCAGCACCTGCTCGGTGCGCGCGCCCTCACTGTTGGCGAACCATTTGTGCTCCCGCCGGGCGGTGAGCAGGCCCAGGCGCACCCGCACCCGGGGCTCTCGGGCCATGAGCGCGTCCGCGGCCAGCAGCAGGTCGATTTTCTGCGTCAGAGGCACGGCGAAGGGGTCCTGCTGCACGGGGGTGCGATACATGCCTCGGCTGGTGACCGGCGGCCCCAGGTCCACGGGGGTGGTGGCCAGCGCGTTGGCGGCCACGGCCAGGCTGATGGCCCGGGCCGCGGCCTGCTGCACCGCGTGGGGGTTGAGGTGAGGTGTGGCGGCAAAACCCCAACCATGGCCCACCAGAACCCGCACCCCCAGGCCGAGGGTTTCGGCCTCGTCCAGGGCCTGCACCAGGCCGTTGCGGGTGCGCAGGGTTTGCGTGCGCACATGCACCACCCGGGCGTCGGCATAACGCGCGCCCAGGCGCTCAGCCGTGTCTAAGGCCAATGATAGCCAATCGAACATGAGGGGGCCCTCCTTGCGCTACAGGGTTCGCCGGGCACACCCACCGCCCTGGGGAGTGTACCACAAGGGAAGCGGCTTTTTACGCATAAAACCCCAGGGGCGGACAACCCGAATGCCTTGTGCTATACTGAGCATGACGAAGGAGGGGACATATGCCAGGTTCGCCTCGTGAAGCCAGCGCCAGGGCCGTGGTTGCGGTGCTGGCGCTGCAGGTCGTCGCTTCGGTGCTGGCCAACGCGGTGGTCTTCCAGAAGCCCGTGCTGTCGTGGCTGGGGCAGCTGTATCTGGCCACGCGCGGCTGGGTGCACCCCGATTTGGTGGCCAATGCCATCCCCCTGGTGCTGGTGGTGGGGGTGGGCATGTTGGGCCTGGCCCGGCTGCGCTTGCGCGATATCGGCCTGCGCGCGACCGCGGTGGGGCCGGCGCTGTTGGCCACGGCCGTGGTTTGGCTCGGCTTGCAAGGCCTCTTCGCCGCGGCAGCCCTGTTCTACAGCGGGCCCACCTGGGTCGCCGCGTGGCGCGACCCGGGGCCGGGGTACATCCTGGGCCCACTGCTGGGGCAAGTCCTGGGCAACGCGCTGGCCGAAGAAGCCGCGTTTCGCGGCTTTTGGTTCCCCCAGCTGGGCCTGAAACTGCAGCGCCGCCTGGCCGGGCGGCGGGCCTGGGTGGCCGCCGCGTTCCTCTCCCAGGGCCTGTTCGCGCTCATGCACATTCCCAATTATGTCTTCGTGCAGCACCAACGCTTTTTGCTCGGCGATGCCCTCCGCCTGCTGGTCAACGGCCTCATTTTGCTGTGGGTGTTCGTGCGCACGCAAAACCTGCTCATCGCGGTGGGTGTGCACGCCTTGTGGAACACCCCAGCGGCCGTGGTGCAGCCCCCCGCGGACTGGCTGCGGTATGGGCTGTTGGTGTCTTGGACCCTGGCCTTTGCCGAACTGTGGCACTGGGGTCGGCGCGCCAAAAGCACATAGGGCAACGGCGCGCGCCGTTGCCCTATTGGTGTCGCGGCTTTTTGGGAACCGACCCCGCGGCTATCGCCGCAAGATGTCGACCAGCAGGTCGGCGATTTCCTCGGGGTGGCGGGCTACGGGCACATTGGCCGCCTGCAGGGCCTTGATTTTTTCGGCCGCGGTGCCCTCACCGCCTTCGATGATGGCTCCCGCGTGGCCCATGCGCTTGCCCGGCGGCGCGGTTTGCCCGGCAATGAAGCCCACCACCGGCTTGGTCATGTGCTCCCGAATGAAGGCCGCGGCCTGTTCCTCGGAGGAGCCGCCAATCTCGCCGATGAGCACCACGGCCTCGGTCTGGGGGTCTTCCTCGAACATGCGCAGCACATCGATGAAATCCAGCCCCTTGACCGGGTCGCCGCCGATGCCCACGGTGGTGCTCACGCCCATGCCCCGCAGCTTCATGGCATATACCACTTCGTAAGTCAGCGTGCCCGAGCGGGAGACCACGCCCACATTGCCCGGCAGCGCGATGTTCCCGGGAATGATGCCCACCTTGGCCTCGCCGGGGGTGAGCAGACCGGGGCAGTTGGGGCCCACCAGGGTGGTGCCCTTTTCTTGCAGGTAAGTGGTCACCCGCATCATGTCTTGCACCGGAATGCCCTCGGTGATGGCCACCACCAGCTTGATGCCCGCGTCCGCGGCCTCGAGGATAGCATCGGCCGCGAAGCGCGCGGGGACGAAAATGACGCTGGTGTCCGCGCCGGTGGCTTCCACCGCGGCCGCAACGGTATCGAACACGGGGATGCGGTCCAGCACCCACTCGCCGCCCTTGCCGGGGGTGACACCGGCCACCACCTGGGTGCCATAGGCCACCATGCGTTCGGTGTGGAACCGACCCTCGCGGCCGGTGATGCCTTGCACCAGCACGCGGCTCTTCTTGCTCACCAGGATGCTCATGCCTCGCCTCCTTTCGCCACCGCGACGGCCTTTTGCGCGGCCTCGGCCAGGGTTTGCGCGGTCAGCATGTCCGCGCCCTTCAGCAGGGCCAGGCCTTCTTCGGCGTTGGTGCCCACCAGGCGCACCACCATGGGCACCTCGGGCTTGACCTCTTCCATGGCCTGCAAGATGCCCCGGGCCACTTCATCGCCCCGGGTAATGCCGCCGAAGATGTTGATGAGCACGGCCTTGACCTTGGGGTCCGACAAAATCAAACGGAAGGCCGCGGCCACCTTCTCGGCATTGGCCCCGCCGCCGATGTCGAGGAAGTTGGCCGGTTCGCCGCCGTAGAGCTTGATGATGTCCATGGTGGCCATGGCCAGCCCCGCGCCGTTGACCATGCAGCCGATGTCGCCGTCGAGCTTGATGAAGCTCAGGCCGTACTTGCGGGCTTCGATTTCCGTGGGGTCTTCCGCGTCCAGGTCGCGCATCTCGGCCAGGTCCGGATGGCGATAGAGCGCGTTGTCGTCGACAATCATCTTGCCGTCCAGGGCCAGCATCTCGCCCTGCGCGGTGATGACCAGGGGGTTGATTTCGGCCAAAGTCGCGTCGCTGGCCTGATAAGCCTTCCACAGGCCAAAGGCCACTTTGGTGAAAGCCTTCCAGTGCTCCCGGGGCAGGTCGATGCGCAGGGCCACATCCCGCACCTGGTAGCCCTGCAGGCCCAAGAGGGGATGGATGTGCACCCTGGCAATCTTCTCGGGGCTGCGGCGGGCCACCTCTTCGATGTCCACCCCGCCCTCGGACGAAGCCATGAGCACCGGCCGCCTGGCCGCGCGGTCGTTGGTGATGCCTAAGTAAATCTCCTGGGCGATGTCGACCGCGGGGTCGACCAACACCTTGCGCACAGGCAGGCCCTTGATGGTCATGCTCAAAATGGCCTGGGCCACCTCCCGGGCCTCGCCGGGGGTGCGGGCCAGTTTGATGCCGCCGGCCTTGCCCCGGCCGCCCACCAGCACCTGCGCCTTGACGGCAACGGGGCCCCCGAACTCCCGGGCGATGGCTTCCACCTCTTCGGGGGTGGTGGCCACCTTCCCCGGCGGGATGGGGACCCCATATTGGGCAAACACGCGTTTGGACTGATATTCGTGCAATTTCATCGACGCACTCCCAACCGATGGGGTTTGGAACGAATAAGGACGCAGCACATTATACCACCCTGCTGCGCCCCCGTGGCCTGAGGAATGACAGGAATTTGCCACCCGATGCCAGCGCCGAGGGCCGCGCTCACGGCCAGGCCCGTTCCAGCCAGGTGAGGGGATTGACGGGCACGCCGCCCACCCACAGCTCCCAGTGCAGGTGGGGGCCGGTGGAACGCCCGGTGCTGCCGGCCTTGCCGATTTCCTCGCCGGCCCGCACCCGTTGACCGGGCTGCACCTCAATGCGCGACAGATGCCAGTAGCCCGAGAACACCCCCCAGCCGTGGTCGATGACCACCGCGCCCCCGCGCACGGTGAGTTCCTCGGCCAGCACCACCACGCCATCCGCGGCCGCGGTAATGGGCGTGCCCAGCCCCCCGCACAGGTCCACCCCCGCATGATAGCCCCACAGCGCGCCGTCGTTGTAGCTGCGCCGGGTGCCGAAGAGGGAATTGATGCAATCGCCGCCGTAAGGCGACGGGGCCTGGAAGGGCCCTTGCCAGTAGCGCTCGGGGGTGTATTGGGTCATGAGCTCCCGCAGCCGCGCGCTCTCGGCCTGGGCCACGGTCACATCCAGGAATTCGGGCGGCACGGTGATTTCCTCGAAGCCGTAATCGCCGGCCACGATGGGCTGCTCTTGTTCAAAGGCCCAGCTGCGGCCATCGGGCAGGGTTCCGCCGAGGCGCAGGGGGTGCGGCTCGACCCGGGCCAGCGCGTGCACGCCGCCCAGGGCCACGAAAGTGCGGTCCGCGTCCGATGCTTCCCAGGCCGCGAAATGCAAGGGCCGGTCGCGCCATGCGCCTTCGGGCGGGGGAACCGACCCCCCGGCCGCGCGCAGGGTGACGAACAGCT
>JALSPJ010000266.1 GCA_026985995.1 Anaerolineales bacterium | reverse complement strand
AGGCGCACGGGCTGCCGCAGGTCCAGGGGCCCCACCGCGCCGATGGGGTAACCGGTCACCGCCAGCACCTCGTCGGGGGTGGCCAGGGTGAGCCGACGCTGGCCCAGGTAACGCCGCAGGCCGGGCCAGTCGGCCCGATAGCCGCCCGGCAACAGCAGCAACACGAAGCGGTGTTGGGCATCGCGGAAGAGGATGCTGCGCACCACCTGATGCAGCGCGTGGCCGCGCTCCTGTGCGGCCTGGGTCAGGGTTTTGGGCGGCGCGGGGTGCACGAAGACGCGAAAAGGCACCCCGGCCCGCCGCAGCGCGGCCAGCAGGGGCGAGGTTTCGACGGTATACGGGCCGCGGTTCGTCATGGCGCACCTCCGCCTCAGCCCGGCAATGCGGTGAGCACCGCGGCCAGGGTCACCACGGCCAGGTACAGGTTCGAGGTGTGGAACAAACGCATGGCCTGGGCCGCGGTGGGTTCCCGCAGCAGGCGCAGGGTGCGATGGACATAGTAGGCCGAGGGCAGGGCGATGAGCGCGGCATAGGGCCAGCCCAAACGGGGGAACAGGGCCATGAGCAGGGCCACGGCCACCGAGCCCAGGGTGTGCACGGCCACCCAGCGGGCCGCGGTGCGGGGCGCGACTTTCACCGGCAGCATGGGGAACCCGGCCCGGGCGTAGTCGTCTTTGTAGACCAGCGACAGGCTCCAGAAGTGGGAAGGGGTCCACAAGAACACCAGCCCGGCCAGGGCCCAGGCTTCGGGCGCATTCCAGCGACCCACCGCGGCCGCGCCGCTGATGACGGCCGCGCTGCCGGCCGCGCCGCCGATGACGATGTTGGTGATGGTGCGGCGCTTGAGGGCCAGGGTGTAGACCACCACATAGATGAACGCGCCGGCGGCTTCGGCCCAGGCCAGCTGCGGGCGATGCCACGCGGCCACCAGCAGGGCCAGAGCCACCATGCCGCTGCCCAGCACCAAAGCCCACACCGGCGGCCGCACCTGCCCCGCGGGCAAGGGGCGCTTGCGGGTGCGACGCATCCGGGCGTCCAGGTCCTGCTCCAGATACTGGTTGATGGCCGACGCGCCCCCCGCGGAGAGGGTTCCCGTGAGCAGCAAAATGAGCACATCGGGCCAGGCCGCGCCGTGGTTCAGCCACGGGTCGGCGGCCAGCACCGCACCGCCCACGGCTACCACCAGCAACAGCACCACCACCCGCAGTTTGAACAGCACCACCGCGGTGCGCCACCACGCGACGCGCGGGGCGGGGGCCGCTACCGAAGTCGCTTGCTCGGGCATGGCAGCCTCCCGTCAATGGGCCGCGGCCTGGGGCGCAGGCTGGGGAACCGGCTGCGGGCCGGTGAGCAGCGTCTCCAGCGCGACGAACAGCCAGCCCACCCAAATGCCATATCCCACCAGCAAGTGGAGCAGCTGCACCCATCCGGGCATCCCCATCCAGGCGTTCAGCGCGCCCAGGAGCAGCTGCAAGCCGTAGAGCATGAGCACGCCGTGGGCCAGGGGGCGCAGCGGGCTCCAAAAGAGGCCCAGCCGCCGCACGGCCAGGGTGAGATAGGCCAGCCCGGCCACCGCGGCGGTGATGTGCACCGGCAGCATGGCCCGCACCACCCGGGCCTGGGCCTGGAACTCGGCCGGCAGGCCGCCCCCGGCTTCCCAGGCGTGCACCACCTCGTTGAGCGCGACGATGGCGCCCAACGCGCTCACCAACCAGATGAACCCCAGGCCGCCCACCAGCCAGCGGGCCCAGGCCCCCTGCTCCCGGGGGCAGACGAAGGACCCCCCCGAAGCCAGCCAGGCGGTGACGGCCACCGCGGCCACCAGCAGGTGGGTGTTGGTGAGATGCACGGCCATGACCACCACCCGGCCCCACGAAAGGTCGTCCACGACCCAGTCGAAAATCACCAGGCTGGCCCCGGCCAAAGTCTCGGTAATCATCAACACCGCGGCCACCAGCGCGGCGGTGCGCACCTGATGTCCGCGGGGGTAACGCTTCACGGCCCACCAGGCCAGGGCCATCACGGCCACAAAGCCCAAACCGCTGATGATGCGGTGCGAGAATTCGATGACGGTTTCCAGCGCGGTGGGCGGGGGCACCACCTGGCCATAGCACAAAGGCCACGAATTGCCACAGCCCGCGCCCGAGCCCGAAAAGCGCACCAGGACGCCGGTGGTGGAGATGAACACGGTGTAGAGCAGCACGAACCACGCATAGCGGCTGAAGGTATCGAAGGGCTTGCGAATCATGGGCGGTTACTCCTTGCGACGGACATGCCTGGGGACGAGGTCAGGGGCATTATACCGCAAGGCGCGTTTGTGATACACTGGAGGAGAGGTTGGAGGTTGGAGGTTGGAGGTTGGAGGTTGGAGGTTGGAGGTTGGAATGGCTATACGCATTAACGCCGGCCACAAATCCTGACAAAGGAGGTGTTCCATGCCCCTGCATATCGGTGACCCGGCCCCCGCTTTCTGCCTGCCCGACGAGCAAGGTCGCACCCACTGCCTCGAAGAGTACCGCGGCCGCCCCGTGGTGCTCTACTTCTACCCCAAAGACAACACCCCCGGCTGCACCACCGAAGCCCTCGGCTTCAAGGAAGATTACGACCGCTTCGCCCGCGCCGGCGTCGTGGTCCTGGGCGTCAGCCCCGACGACGCGGCCAGCCACCAGCGCTTCAAGGCCAAATACGGCCTGCCTTTCCCCCTGCTTTCGGACCCCGACCACCGGGTGCTGGAGGCCTACGAAGCCTGGGGCCCCAAGAAGATGTTCGGCCGCCAATACATGGGCGTGCTGCGCAAAACTTACATCATCGACCCCGAAGGCCGCATTCGCAAAATCTACCCCAAGGTCAAACCCAAGGGCCACGCCCAACAGGTGTGGGAAGATTTGCAGGCCTTAGGCTTGCTGCCGGCCGACGCCGACGCCTGACATCGCGGTCCAGCAGGTCTATGTTCTTCGCATTTGACGATTTCAAGGCCGAAAAACGCGCATCTTGGGCCAGGGCTTTTCCAAGTACGAATAAAATCACACAGAGACACGGGGAACACGGAGAAAGGGGAGAAGGTATTCTCTCTGTGTTCTCTGTGTCTCCGTGTGAAATTTAATTGACGCCGTTGATGTTAGAAAAAGAAAAAGCCTTGCATCTTGGGCCTTTTCGCTTGACTTGCGGCGGGTTCCTGGCTACACTAAAGGAAACCTGACCAAACGGTCAGGATATGTTTGGGGAGGTGACCCATGAGCCCGCGTCCTGATGTGAGCGCGGAGCGTAAGGCCCAAATTCTGGACGCCGCGCTGCGCGTCTTCGCCCGCAAGGGCTTCCACAAAGCCCGCATGGACGACATCGCCCAGGAAGCCGGCCTGAGCAAAGGCCTGCTCTACTGGTACTTCCGCAGCAAAGACGCGCTCATCGAAGCCTTGCTCACCGTGCTCTTCGAGCCCGACCTGCGGGACCTCGAGCGCCTGCTGGCCGACACCGCCCGCCCCATCCCCGAGCGGCTGCGAGAGCTGGCCCGCAACGCGCTCAGCACCCTGTTGCCCTACCGGGACCTGATGCCCATCGTCTACGAGTTCTACGCCCTGGCCACCCGCCCCGGCCCGGTGCAAAAGGCCATTCAGGCCTACTATCGCCGCTACCGCCAGCTGCTGGCCCAGCTGCTGCGCCAGGGCATCCAACGCGGCGAACTGCGCGCCGACCTGGACCCCGAGCTGACCGCCCTGGGCATTCTGGCCCAGTTCGAGGGCCTGGCCCTGCTGTGGATTATCGGCCCCGAAGAGCTGGACATCGAACACCAGTGGGAAGCCATCGCCGAGCACACCCTGCGCACTTTGCTGCCCCCCACCGCGCCTTGACCCCACCCCCGGGGCGACCACCCCAACCCCCAATCACGGAGGCCACCGATGCCCCAAACGCCGTCTCTGCTCCCCGTCAACCCGGTGGAAGCCCCGGTCCACCCCCTCATCGCGGCCCGTTACAGCCCCACCCGCTACGCGGACCGCGAGGTTCCCCCTGAGGTGCTGCAGCGGGTGTTGGAAGCCGCGCGCTGGGCCCCCTCGTCCTACAACCGCCAGCCGTGGTACTTCCTGGTCACCACCCGGGGGCACGAGGGGTACACCCGCCTGCTGCGCACCCTGAGCCCCTACAACCAAAAGTGGGCCCAAAGCGCGCCGGTGCTCATTTTGGGCTGCGCGCAAGACGAAGACGACCGCGGGCCCAACCGTTATGCGGAACACGACCTGGGCCTGGCCAGCGCGCTGCTGGCCCTGCAGGCCGTGGCCGAAGGCCTGGCCACCCGCTTCATGGCCGGTTTCGACAAAGACGCGGCCCGCCAGGCTTTTGCCGTGCCCGCGGCCTACCGGCCCTGGACCGTCATCGCCTTGGGCTACCCCGCGGCCGACGCGGACCCCCACGCCAAGCCCCGCACCCGCAAGGCCTACGCCGACTTCGTGGGCTGGAACGCGTGGGGCGCGACGCCGCCCTTTGCCCCGCCGCAGGGGAACGAAACCGCGGCAAAATAGCACGGACGGCGCCGAAACCGCGCCCAAAGCCGGTAAACGCCCTGGTATAATTTCCTGCATACCCATGCTTCAGGAGGGGCGCCATGCGTCGCGGGTTGGCCTGGGTGGCGCTGCTGTTGGGGGTGGCCCTCATACTGACCGCCTGGTCGGTGCAGGCCGTGCCGGGTTGGGCTGCCGCGCCCGGTGGTTTGCTGGTGTTGCTCTTCTTCTGGTGGGAAAAAGTGCTCACCTGGACTGAACGCGTGCGCGGTTTGACCGCGCCAACCGCGGCCGAGCGCCCCACGCCCTCATTCGGCGCTCAGGCCACCGCGGGGGAAGGCGGCCAGGCCGCCGCCCACACCGGCTCCGGCGACATCGTCCAGGTGGGCCGGGGTATCGGCCGGGCCGAACAGGCCACCTACATCGAAACGCAAATCGTGCAGCCGCGCTCCGAACCCCACCGGGACCTGGTGGAAGGCGGCGCGGCCCCCGCGGCCCGTAGCGAGGTCTATGTGCCCCGGGGCATCGAAGGGCGCGTCCTGCAGGCCTTAGAGCAGCACGGCCTCGCGGCCATCGTGGGCCTGACCGGCCCCGGCGGCGTGGGCAAGACCCACATGGCCCTCCACTTGGCCGGGGAACTGCAACGCCAGGGCCGGGTGAAACAGGTCTTCTGGCTCACCCTGGCCGACCGGGAAGCCGAAGACCTGTGGGCCGACCTGGCCGCGCAGGTGGGCCTGGACATCCGGGGCCTGACCCCGGCCCAGGTGCAGGCCGAGGTGCGGGGCCGGCTGGCCGAAGCCTGCCGGGAGCGGCCCTGCTTCGTGGTGCTGGACGACGCGCGGCCCCACCACCTGGAAAACGGCCTGCTCCGGGCCCTGCTGCCCCCGCGGCCCTGCCTGGGCCTGGTGACCAGCCGGGTGCGCACCCTGCCCGTGCCCGAGACCTTCCCGCTGGATGTGATGACCGAAGACCAGGCCCGGGAGCTGCTCCGGCAGGTGCTGGGCGCCGAGGTCCTGGAAGCCGAACCCCAGGCCGTGCACCGCCTGCTGGAGCTGACCCGCCGCCACCCCCTGGCCTTAGATGTCGCGGCACGGCGGGTGCGGCAGCGGCTGCGGGAGGGCCACCCCACGCCCGTGGCCGCGTTTGTGGCGCGGCTGGAGCGCCTGGGCCTGCCGGCCCTCAAGGCCGACCTGGCCGTGACCCGGGTGCTGCAGCTCAGCCTGGAGATGCTGCCCGAAGACGAGCAGGCCGCGTTCCGGGCCCTGGCCGCCCTGGACCCGGCCGGGTTCCACCTGCGCCACGCGGCCGGCCTGTGGGGCCTGGATGAGGCCGCGGCCGAGGCCCGCCTGGAGCGCTGGTACGACCTTTCCCTGGTGCAGCGCCTGCCCGAAGCCCAGCCCCGCTACCGCCTGCACGACCTCTACCACGACCTGGCCCTGCACCTGCTGCAGGCACATGACGAGAAAGACGCGGCTTACCGCAGCCTGGCCCGCTACCTGCTGGAGGAGTTCGACCGCAATCACCTGCCCAACCCCGAAACCGCGCCCCATCTGGCCACGGCCTTCCCCCACCTGGCCCGGGCCGCGGCCTGGGCGCAGGCCCGCGGGGAGGGCGAGACCTTAGCCCGGCTGGCCACCGTGCCCCGGAACTGGCTGCGCAATGTGTACCACCGCTGGCCGGCCTGGCGGGCCTGGCTGGAGGCGGCCCTGAACCTGGGCATCCCCGACCCGCGCCTCAAGGCCAACACCCTCCAGGCCATGGGCGATGTGCTGCAATTTCAGCAAGACCTGGAGGGGGCCATGGGCCATTACCGGCAGGCCCTGGAACTCTTCCGCCAGGTCCACGACCGCCTGGGCCAGGCCAACACCCTCCA
>JALSPJ010000265.1 GCA_026985995.1 Anaerolineales bacterium | reverse complement strand
GAAACCCGAGGACCAGGCCACCTTAGAGACGCTGTGGGCCCTCTACCCCCAGGGGCGGGTGTGGCGCTACCGCTCGCCGGTGCAGGGCAAGGATTTTCTGATGTATTTCGTGGGCGACGAAGCCCGCTGAGCCGCGCCGCGGCGGCCGCGGGCCGCACGGTGCGGCGACCACTTTTCGCGAACCAGCCCTGCCCCAACCCCCAAGTGGATGCGCCGGACGCGGCCAAAAATGGTAAGATATTGTTGACGGTATTCGCGCGTTTCCCCCAGGAGGCAGGACGAAATGCAATATCGCATTGTCGGCACGGTGATGCAGGCGCTGGAGGTGCGCCTGCGGCAGGGCGAGGCCGTCTACACCGAAAGCGGCGGCATGGCCTGGATGATGGGCCAGGTGCGCATGGAAACCAACACCCGGGGTGGGATGCTCAAGGGCCTGGGCCGGATGCTGGCCGGCGAATCCCTGTTCATGACCACCTACACTTGCACCGGCCCCGAGTGCCTCATCGTCTTCACCCCCGAAGCACCGGGCAAGGTGGTGCCCCTGGAACTGGCCCAGGGCCAAAGCATCATTGCCCAACGCGACGCCTTCATGTGCGCCACCAATACAGTGCGCTTAGAGATGCACTTTCGCAAACGCTTGGGTGCGGGGTTGTTCGGCGGCGAGGGCTTCATCTTGCAGAAAATCACCGGCCCGGGCGCGGCCTTTCTCGAAATCCCCGGCGAGGTGCGGGAATATACGCTGCAGCCCGGCCAGACCCTGCAAATCGACCCCGGGCACATCGCGGCCTTCGAGCCCAGTGTGAACTACGACATCACCCGGGTCAAAGGCCTGAAGAACATCCTCTTCTCGGGCGAGGGGCTGTTCCTGGCCACCCTCACCGGCCCGGGGCGGGTGTGGCTGCAAACCCTGCCCTTGTCGAACCTGGCGCACAAGCTGATGCGCTACATGCCCATCAAAAGCAGCTAAGCCGTGGGCCCCGCCCAAAAGTAAAGGCCTCGGGTATGCTCCCGAGGCCTTGGTGTGGACCCAGCGGGACTTGAACCCGCGACCTCCGCAGTGCGATTGCGGCGCGCTCCCAACTGCGCTATGGGCCCGTAGCGCCCCTATTCTACCCGCGGCCGCCGGGGTTGTCAACGGTGGCCGCGTCTATCCGCCCTATATCCCAGGCCCGGTCACGATGCCCCAACCCATCTGATGTAATCCAACTTGCCCTGCGTCTGGTGATAGAGCCTCCCGTCCCCTGTCCACAACTCCGCACCCAGAAGTTGCGCCAAAAGCAAATAGTGGGCATCGTAGGTTACGGGCATCCCCAGGTCTTGAGCCAGGTGCAAGGCATTTTGGTGTAAAGCCGACATATCCACCAGATGAATAGGCAGCTCCAAAAGGAGCCGCAGGGCTTCGGCTTCTTCCTGGGCTGTAAGCAGACCCCGGTGGCCGTACTTGCGCACCACGGAGGCCACTTCGTATCCCCACAGGGCGGGCGCATAGCGTTCTACACCCTGGCGCTCCCATGCGGCCCACAAGGCGCGCACTTTGTCGGCGTGTTCTTCGGGAAGCACCAGCTTGACCACAAAGCTGGCATCAACGCAGATGGGCGTTGGCATTTACCCGCTCCTCCCGTGCTTCACGAAGCAGGGCGGCACTATCCAGAGGCGCCCGGCCTGTGGCCTTCCAGCGCTGCCGAAGATGTTCGCGGAAAGCATCCAAAGCGTCCAGCTGCCTCGCGCCATCCCGGCCTCCCTTCTGACGCAATTGCTGCAATGCCTTCAAGTCCTCCAGGCTTACGATAGCCGCTCTGGGACGTCCGCGGGCTACCAGGATGATCCACATCTGCCCATAGGCCGCGCGATTCACCCACTCCCCCAAGGATTTCTTGAACTCCGTCATCGTCACGCGAACCTCTTTCATCAGACCTCCTTCACGGGGGTGCCAATCGCTCATTTTGTACCTTTCACACCCATTGTACCATACCCTTTCTCCGGGCCTGACGGAGCGTAACCGCCACGGCCCCCCGGGCCACAGCCGACGCCCCGGCCGCGCGCTCGCGGAGCAACCCGGCCGCACGCCGGCACGCGCCGCGCCTCAATCCAGGCGTCGCGCCGGGCCGCCCACGGTGGCGATGCGCACTTCGCGCACGCCGGGCAGCGCGGCCAGGTCGCGAGCCACCGCCTGGGCCTCATCCTCGGGGCACAGCACATGCACATTGGGCCCGGCATCCAGCGTATAGGCCACGGCCCGCCCCTGGGCCCGCCAGGCCCGCACCGCGTGCATCACCGTCAGGCTGGCGGCCTGCCAGTAGAGCAGGGGCGGCTGCGAGGTTTGCATCACCGCGTGCATCAAGTGCGTGTCGAGCTCCACCACCCAGGCCAGCTGCTCGAAATCCCGGCGCAGCAGTGCGTCCTGGGCCAGGGCCAAACGCCGGGGCGTGTCGGCCACCCGGGCGGCCTGCAAGGGGCTGGTGTGGGCCAGCGCGTGCCCATGGGTGGAACCCACGGCCTTGGCCTGGGTGCTGACCACCGCGATGCAGTCGGCCAGGGCCCAATGCGCCGCGGGCAGGAAGGTGTAGGCGAAGGAATCCGCGTCGTGCGCGCCGGCCCGCCACACCACATAGCCGCCGGGCACCGAGCGAGCCGCGGAGCCCGACCCTAAGCGGGCCAGGCGGCTGAGCCCGGCTTCATCCAGGGCCAACCCCGCGGCCGCAGCCGCGGCCACGGCCAGCGCGGCAAAGGCCGACGCCGACGAAGCAATGCCCGCGGCCATGGGGAAATTGTTCTCGCTGGTCACCTGCGCGCGCCAGGCCAGCCCGGCCCGAGCCCGCACCGCGTCCAACACCCGCTGCACCCGCTGCAGCGCGGAGCCGCGCACCTCCTGACCGTGCAAAATCAGCCGGTCCGCCTCGGCCGCGGGGTCGAACACCACCGTGGTGCGGGTCCACAGTCCAGCCAGGTTGAACGAAAGGCTGTCGTTGGCCGGCAGGCGCCAATAATCGTCGCGATTGCCCCAATATTTGATGAGCGCGATGTTGGGGTGAGCCTGGGCCGTGGCCCGGCGGGGGCTGGTCATGGCCGTTCCTCCACAGTGAAGGGGATGGTCACCCGGGTGGTATTGCCGGCCCGGTCCCGGGCTTCCACCCGCAAAGTGTGCGCGCCTGGGGTGGGTTCCCACGCCAGGTGAAAGGGGCCCTGCACCCAGCGGGCCAGCAACGCGCCGTCCATCCAGGCCCGCACCTCGGCCAGGGCCAAATCATCTTCGGCCCGAATGTCAATGGGCAAAGCCCCGCTCCAGGCTTCGGGACAGGCCGGGCCAAGGCAATAGCGCGCCGCGGTTTGGGGACTGCGCACCACCACCCGGGGCGGCTTGGGGTCGATGCTGACCAACAGGTTGAAAGTGCGCACCCGGTCGTCCGCGTCGATGGCCATGAGCTGCACGGTATACAGCCCGTTCAGGCCGGTGGTATCCCACACGCCCAGGGTGCCTTGAGCTGGCGCGCGGCCCTGCGCCACAGTAATCCACCGCTGGGGCGCGGGGCCCTGGCCCACCTGAATGCGATATTGCCGCGCTTCCCCGGCCACCACCCCGCGCAGGGCCACCTGGCCCCGCACATAGGCGAACATCCCCGGCTCGGTGAGGGCCAAATCGGGGGCCGGAGTGGGGGGAACCAGGGGGGCGTAGGCCTGGGGCGGCACAGGCAAGCCCTGCCCTTGGGCCCAGGACCGGGCCTCGGGCGGCCACAAGAAGAACACCCGCTCTTCCACTTCTTGCGGCGGCGTGAACACCGTAGCCAGCAACCCACTGGGCCGATGAATGCGCAAACGGCGATAGTAGGGGTCGGGCTGGGTGGGCACCCGATTTTGCAAAAAGACCTCGACCACCACATTGGGGCAATCCGCGGTGGGCAGCAGGCCCGAGGGGTCACACACGGGCACCTGCACCACCTCGGGAGGCCGGGGCCAATCGGGCGGGGTTTGGGGCTGCACCGTCGCCCACCAGGCCCGGGCCAGCACCCGCGCGGCCAGGGCTAAGGCGTCGGGTTCCACCGCGGCCTCACGGGCATCGAGGGCCACCAACGCGATGCGTTCGGGGGACCACACGGCCACCCACGCGGCGCGGCCATCGGGGGAACGGCCCACGGCCACGGCCGCGGGTTCCACCGCACGCAAGGGGTCGCCCACGCCCAAGGTGGGCCGATGGGCCGGGCCGTCTTGCAGCACATGGGTGACCAGGTAGGCCAGCTCGGGGGCCAGCAGGCTGCGGGTCTCGGGCTGGGGCGCGGTGGGCAAAGCGCGGCCGTCGGCGAAGCGCACGGTTTGCCACCAGGTGGGCAGCAAATCCGCGGCCAGGGGCTGGGGCAGGCCCGTCTGGCGGCCCAGGGTGGCGAACGGGCTCAGGCCGTGGGCCGCGGCCAGGGGTGCGAGCGCGACCTCGCCCTGCAAAGGCTCCCAGGCCAGCGCGGTGGGCCAGCCTCGCAAGCCCAAACGCCGCACCGTGGGCCACACGGTGCGCGGGTCCAGCTGGGCCAGCAAATCGGCCAGGGGCACCTCATAGGCGTTGGCCAGGGCCATGCGGGCCCGCAAGGGGCCATGAAAGCGACCGTCGTGGTTGCGCACCTCCAGGCCCAAGGGCACCCGCTGGGGCAGGTCCCACAGCATGGTGGCCGGGCCCCAACCCCGGCTGAAGGCCACAGCATACACCCACGGCGCGATAAAGGAACCCACGGGGACCTCGGCCGGTGCGTCAGGCGGCGTGGCATACCAGGCCAGCACCGCGCCTTGCCGCGGGTCCAGGGCCACCAGATGCATCCGCACGCCGGTCAGCGGCTGGCGCAGGCGGTAGAGGGCCAGCTCTGCGTCACAGGGCCCGGGCTGCAGCGTGCGCAGGGCTTGCGCCAGACACGCGGCCTGGGCCATCAAGTCGGGTTCCACCGTGCTTTGCACCTGCAGCCCGCGGCGCACGGCCGGCCAGGCGGGCAAGGTGCGTTGCAGTGCGTCGAACAGGGCGCGCACGGCCGCGGGCATGGTCGTTTGCGGCGCGCGGGGCCGGGCCGGGGGTTCCTGCAAAACCGTTTGCGGCGCGCGGCCCTGGGCCACCAGGTCGTGCAGCAACGCCCGGGCCGCGGGTTGCAGGCTTTCGGCCATCGCCACGGGGTCGGGCGGCGCTTCGCGCAGCACCACGGCCAGCCACGCGGCCTCGGCCCAGGTGAGCTCCGCGGGGGTTTTGCCAAAATACGCGGTCGCGGCGTCGGCAATGCCATACACCCCCGGCCCATAGGCCGCGCTGTTGAGGAACCAGGCCAGCATGCGGCCCCGGCCGTAGCGGGCCGTGGCCTGCTGGGCCAACAAACGGGCCTGCCACGCGGCGCGCGGGTCGTGAGCCCGGTCGGCCAGCACAAAACGGGTGACCAGGCGCTGGGCCAAAGTGGGCGGCCCGGACGCGCGCCACCAGGGGCCCCGGATACCGTCGTGCTGCCAGAAATCCGGGTCCAGCGCGGCCAGGGTGGTTTGCACCACCGGTTCGGGCATTTGGGCCAGGGGCCAATAGGGGCGGGGGGCTGTCGCGTTGGCGGCAGGATACCACAGGGTGCCGTCCGCGGCATACACCCGGGTGGGCTGCCAGAAGAGGCCATCCTCAGGGGCCAGCCAGGTTTCCAGGGTTTCCACCGGGGGCAGGTCGCGGGCTACCGCGGTATACGCCGCGCCGGCCACCCAGGCCGTCAGGGCCAGGGGCAGGGCCAAAAAAGCCCACACCCACCCCACGCTTTCCGCCGAAGCGGGGGCCGCGCGCGGCAGGCGGAGTAACCAGAGCCAACGGGCAGGGCGCAAACGGGCCATGGCAGCGGCGACGCGAAGCGCGCGTCAGGGCGTCGGCAGCAAGCCCTCCAACGCGTCCAGCGCGGGGAAGACCTCGTCGGCCAAGCGGCGGGCGGCCAGCGCGGGCGAAGCCTCGTCCAGCCCCTCTTGATGCGCCTGGAGCAAGGCCTGCAGCTCTTGCAAGGCCTGCTGCAGCGCGGGGTCCGCGGCCTGTTGGCTCAAATCGGCCAAGGCGCGCTGGGCCAGGGTGAGGTGCGTGCGCGCGGCCACCTTCTGGCCGTCCTTCAGCGCGCGCCAGGCTTCCAGCACCTCGGCCCGGGCGCGACCATAGGCGGCCCACTGGGCCTGGGTTTGCGCCTGGGCCCGGCAGGCCTGCAATTCCTGCTGGGTGGTTTGCAGCTGGCCGCGCGTCTGGCCCAGCTCGGCCTTGGTTTGGGCCAGGGTCTGCTGCGCGGCCTGATAGTCGGCGCGCGTGCGCTGCAATTCCCCGCGCAGGGGCTCGGCCCACAACAACACGGCCAGCACCATGCCCGCGGCCACCAGCAGCGCGGCCCACAGCAAA
>JALSPJ010000264.1 GCA_026985995.1 Anaerolineales bacterium | reverse complement strand
ATAGGCCAGCCATTGGGGTGAGGCATAGCCCAAAGGGGAAACCAAAATCGGCGTGTCGGGGTCCACCTGGCGGATGGCGGCCACCAGGTCCGGGTACCAGGCATTCCAATCGTAGCCCGTGTCGCGATATCGGGAATAGAACGCTTCGGGGTCGTCCACCCCGGCCACCGCGTCCGCGTTGGGTTCCACCATGAGGTTGTAACCCACCACCGCGGGGTGCTCGCGAAAACGCAGGGCCAGCCAGCGCCACATGGCGGCCCAGGCCCGACGGGCGGCGGGGTCCTCCCACACCTCTTCGTGCAGGTATTGGGGGCCGAACCAGTCGCCCAGGCCCTCGCGCAGGATGGAAAACTCACTACGGCCCGGCCCGCTGCGCACCGCGAGGACCACGAACAAGTCGGCCCGCCAGGCCATATCCACCAGCGCGGTGATGTGGTCCATGGCCCGGGGGTCGGGCTCATAGGGCGGGGCCACGGTGTAAGGGCCCATGACCGACAGCACCACCCAGTTGGCTCCCTGTTGGCGCAAGGCGTCGAAATCGGCCTGGGTGTAAGGCGGGCCAAAAGGGCCGGGGCCCAAAAAGAGCGTACCGTCCAACTCGGGATATACCCGTCGCTGGTAAATGTTGGCCCCGCGCAGCCAGGGGCCGGGCTGCCACAGAGCCCAGGCGTCGGTGGGATAGGCAGTTTCTGCGGTGGGCAGTGGTTGGGGCGCAGCGCAGCCCACCAGGGCCGCAGTCAGCAACCCCATCAGCACCGCCGCCCACCCCCAGGGGGAAGCAGGCAACAGGGAACGCATACAGCATCCAGGGGCCAGGCGCTGCCACCGGGACCAACTTCCCGGCGCGGTCACGCCGCGGCAGGCGCGACGGCGCGATTATACCCCCGCTTGGGGCGGCGGGTGGCAATGGCTGTGCAGCCAGGCGCGGCGCAGTTCTTCCAGCGCGGCCCGGGGAACCCGCCCCACCGCGCGCAGGCGAAACCCCCGCTCGGTCGCGGGACAGTACCAGGCCACTTCCAACACCGGCGTGTCACGACGGTTCCACGGCAACCCCCGGCGCTGGGTATAAAGCCGCCACCAGGCCTCATGCCCGGCCACCTGGGCGCGACCGGCATCGCCGGGCGGGGCGTAGGGGTTTGGGCGCACTTGCAGGTGGAACTCCAGCAGCCAGGGATGGCCTTCGTGTCGCAGCAAGTACCACGCATCGCCCGAAGCCACCCAAGAACGCCCGAGGCGGGTGTGGGAAGCGTGAATTTCGGGGTGGGAAAACCCCCGCTGCAGGGTCCAGGCCTGGGGCAGGTCCAAATCCAGCAGGTGCGCGGGGCCGAAGACGAAGTTCTGCAGGGTGATGTGCACGGTTTGGAAATCGGCCATGTGTAGCTCCCGGGGAACCAGCAGACACAAAGGCCGCGACCAGGCGGGAGCGGTCGCGGCCCAGCCAGGCGGGGCAATTTGACCTCAAGCGTAGAACAGGTAATCGACCACGCGTTTGAGCATGCCCACCCCGCGCACCTCGGTCTCGAACAGGGGCACCACCGCGCGCACCAGGGGGCCAAACAGCTGCTCGATTTCCTCCATGTATTTGGCCTGCATAGCCACCCGATTGCGCACGAAGGGGTCCGCGTCTTCCCGCACCGTGGCCGGGTCGATGAGCATGTTCACCACCACCCCGCCGATGGGAATGCCGAACTCGGTAAACCAGCCGATGAAGCGGCGAATGACCGCGATGGGCAGGGATTCGGGCAGGGTGACGAAGAAGAAGGCGGTCAGTTCGGGGTCGGTGAGCAGGTCCTTGGCCCGTTCGATGCGCTTCTGGAAGGTGATGAGATACTCCATGAGGGGGTCCTTTTCCTCTTTTTTGTCGGAAAAGGAGAGCTTGAGGCGCATCTGGCGGGCTTCTTCGCGGCTTTGCACCATCTTGTTGACCCACAGAGTATAGACCGCGGACATGCCCAGCAAGCGCCGGGCGTTGGCCGTGGGCGCGGTGTCGAAGACATACACATCGTATTCGTCGCGGAACATCAGGTCAATCATGTTCTCGAACATGGCCGACTCTTCGAACGCGGGGTTCATGGTGGCGGATTCGATGAACTCGTCGGCCCGGCCTTTGATATCGGCATATTTGAGGAACCACTCGATTTTCTCGCGAATGTCGCGCTTGGAGCGCTCGATGGTGTCTTTGGTGTCGATTTCGTAGGCCCACAAATTATCCACGCCGTGCACGGGGGTGGGCTTGCCGAAGACATCCTGGTCCAACAGGCTGGAGAGGCTGTGCACGGGGTTGGTGGAAGCCAGCAGGGTGCGCTTGCCCTGCTGGGCGAAACCCACCGCGGCCGCGCCGGCCATCACCGTTTTGCCCACGCCGCCCTTGCCGCCGAAGAAGATGTACTTGAGCCGCGGGTGCTCGTCGACGAAGGCACGCATGCTTTTCTCGATGGTGAAGGGAATTTGCAACGGCAGGACCTGGGCGTTCATGGCAACTTCTCCTCGCCGAAGAGCAAATCGGCCATGCGGGCAATCATCTCCAGGCCGGTGACATCCCGCTCCAGTTCGGGAACCTCGGCCAGCACCTCGTCGCCAAAGCGGTCGTAGATTTCCTGGATGTACTTTTGTTGCATGCGGTAGCGGTGGCGCAAATATTCGGGCGCGGTGGGCGATTCGGCCACTTCGCGCGGGATGACCCGGTTGAGCACATAGCCGCTCAAGGGCACCTGATATTTGGCGAACAGCTTGGCCGCCTTGACCGTGTCTAAAATGACCATCTCTTCGGGAATGAGCACGAAGAAGAAGGCCGTCTTTTCCTTGTCGGTCAGAATTTGCGACGAGGTCGAAATGCGGTGGCGAATGTACTGCAATTCCTCCAAAATCTTGTCTTCCAGCAGCGATTCGTCTTTGCGTACCCGGGCCGCCATTTGCGCGTATTCCTGCATCTCTTCCCGCAGGCGGGTGATTTTGCTAATCCACTGGTCGTAAACGCTGGCCATGCTCAGGTAATACAGCGCGTGACCCAAAGGTACCAGGTCGTAGATGTAGTAGTCGTACTCCTGCGCCAGAACGATGTCGACCACCTGGTCGAAAATGGCCGATTCCTCCATGGCCGGCTCCGCGGCCGCGGCCTGGATGTAGGATTCGATTTCGGCCGGAATTTCGTCAAAGCCGTACATATCGCGGATTTTCTGCCGAATTTCCTCCTGATAGGCGCGAATGTGGGAGTCGGCATCGATTTCCTGCGCGTAGAGATTGGGCATAATCTCCACCGCACCCTTGCCGTAAATGTCTTGCTGGAAAATGTCGGACAGGGACGCTTGCGGGTCCACGGAAAACACCAACACCCGCTTGCCTTGCTGGGCCAGCCAATAGCCGGTGGCTGCGGAGAAGGTGGTCTTCCCCAGGCCGCCTTTGCCGCCGAACATGATGTAACGGCGTTCGGGGTGTTCCTTGAACATGCGGGCTAACTTGGTCATGGGGCACCTCGACGAAAAGGATGGACCTCAGGCCAGCGCATCGGTCAGGTCTTTTTCCCGCAACATGCGGCGCTTCCAGGTGGAAATTTGGGGCACCACATAAGGCAGCAGGCGCAGCGAGTAGTAAGGCGGCAGGATGGGCACGCCCAACATGTCGCCCATGGTGATGAGGATGAACAGGTGCTCCATGCTGCCCCGGGTTTTGAGGGCGTGGCGGGCCATTTCGTGGCTGGCCATGCCGTAGATGAAGTCGGTGATGTGCTTTTTGGCACGCGCCCAGAAGGATTCGGGTGGGGTCATGGCATCACTCCTTGCCTTGGGGTTGGGGGAACCGACGGCGGACCGTCGCTTCTATTGTACCGCTTTGGGCCCGGGCACGACTGGCGGGGCCGGGTGGGGCCGTCCGGTTTGGCGGGCCAGCCAGGCCCACACTTCGGCTTCGGTGGCCGGCTGTTGCAACCGGGCCCGGCCCCACAAAAACGCGGGATAGCGCCGCACCCCGCGCAGCCACAGCCACAGCCCGCGCACCGAACGCGCGTCGGTGATGACCACGCGCGCCTGCGGGCCCAAATAGCGGGCAATGCGCAAAATCAACTCCGACAGCCGCGCCCACTCGGCCTGCCATTCGGGCGGGTACGCGGCCAGGTCTTCTTGATGCACCCGCTGATTGACCCCGGCCTCGTCGAACAGCAGGTCGCAGCGCGCGCAATGGCGAAAGCTGCCAATCAGGGGCGTGACGATTTCCAGGGTGGCGCGCATGGTGTGCAGCACCTTGTCGGCGGGGCGCTCGCGGGCCGCGGCGGAGCCGTTCCCCCACCCCCACCCGCGAGCGCCAGCTAAACCCGCGGGCTCAGTCGCCCGCCGCGGCCGGGGCCGAAGCCTTGGCCGCGTTGAACGAACGCACGCCGTCGATGAACAACATGACGGCCGCGTAGGTCATGTAAAGGCCAAAGCCGGCGGTAATCAGGTTGCCCAGAATGAAGCCCGTTTGCGCCTCGCCGCTTTGGATGGTGAGATAGATGCCCTTGTAGAGGGCGTTGTAGACGGCCACATAGAGCAGCGCGGCCAGGGTGGTGATGTACATGAAGATGCCGGGCCAGAAGGACCAGCCGGACGGCTTGTTTTGCCGCGCCAGCCAGATGGAGATGAGCAACAGCGAGATGCCGGCGAACAGCTGGTTGGAGCCGCCGAACAGGGCCCAAATCCACTGCCAGAAGCCAAACACCACCAGGAAGAGGGTGAGCAGCACGGCCACCAGGGTGCCGAAGTGGGGGTTCTTGAAGGCCGGCATGCGGTCGCCCAGCAGCTCGGCCGAAGCCACCCGCATGAAGCGCAGCACCAGTTGCATCACGGTGAGGGCCATGACCACCAGGAAAATCATGGCGATGGAGCCGCCCAGGGCCTCGGGCACGCCGATGACGGCCATGAATTTGCTCATGCCCACCGCGAACACGCCGGCCGCGCCGGCCACCAGCTTGTAGCCCTGCGCGGGGTCATACTTGCCCGCGGCCACGCCAATGGTCACCGCGAAGATGACCGACAGCACGCCCAGCACGGCCTCGGTGAACATGGCCCCACCGGCCACGGGCAGGGCGTCGGTTTCCTTCTCCAGCTGCCGCGCGGTACCCGAGGTCGAGACCAGCGAGTGCCAGCCCGAGATGGCCCCGCACGAGATGGTCACGAACAGCAGCGGCCAAATGGGGCCCAAATGGGGCTGGAAGGCGGTGACAAAGGCCGGGATTTCAAAGGAAGTGTTGACCGCGCCGGTGAAGGTGGCCACCACCAGGCCCAGCACCGAGGCCACGATGCTGAACAGCACGAACCAGAAGGAAGTGTAGTTCACCGGCTGGGCAAAGCGCCAGATGGGCAGCACCGAGCCCAGGTAACAGAAGGCCAGCATGACGATGGCCCAGAAGAAGTTGGCCCAGGTCATGTCGCCGTAGCCCAGGGGACGGGTGAAGAGCACACCGGTTTCGGGGTCGCCGGCCAGCTTGTTGATGGCGGTGACGAGATTTTGCGCCCAGGGCAGGGTGCCCACATAAATGCCGATGAAGGCCAACACCACGGTGATGACGGTGGTCAGGCCGATGTCCATGCGCCAGCGATAGGTCATTTGGCCGGCCAGCACGCCCATGAGCACCAGCCACAAGAAGCCGATGGGCACATTGGGCTTGGCCAGCAGCGGGGCGATGAGCGCGCCGAACGCGCCCATGATGAGCAGCAGATAGATATAGAGGAAGGTCAACAGCAGCTTGCGCGCCCGCGGGGAGATGAACTTATAGGCCAGGCCCCCCATGGTCAGGCCGTCGTTGCGCATGGCCAACATGGCCGAGGCATAGTCTTGCACCCAGCCGATGAAGAACACGCCAATGAGCAACCAGGCCACCGCGGGCAGCCAACCGTATTGCACCCCCACGATAGGCCCCACGATGGGCCCCAACGCGGCGATGGATTTGAACTGATAGCCGAACAGCACGCTCGCGCTGGCGGGCATGAAATCCACGCCGTCGTTGTACATCACCGCGGGGGTGGCCCGCTTGGGATTGGCTTCCAGGACCGTTTGGTCCATGGTCTTGGCATAGTACTTGTAGCCAATCACCACCACGGCAATGGCGAAAATGAACAGTCCTAACGCCATACAAACCCTCCTGCGTGAAGATGGGACACCTGGCGGACAAAACAAACAATGGGCTACAGCTCAACCGATTAAAACACACCTTTTCGTTTTGCGTTGCGTAATTCAAGAAACAAGCCCGGCAAACAAATTGACGAATTTACGCCCTTTGTCCAACCAAAAATAGCAGCCTAAAGAATGCCATTCCCAAAAGCAAAAAAAGCTGAAAAGCATCATATCGACGGCGCCCCGTAGAAACGACGCCGGCGCGCGTCAGGCCGCGCGCCGGTGTCTCATT
>JALSPJ010000263.1 GCA_026985995.1 Anaerolineales bacterium | reverse complement strand
CAGGCGCTGCAACGCGGCCCGCTCGCGCGGGTCCGCGGCGCGGGCCTGGGCCTGCACGGCCAAAGCCTGCGCGGGGTTGGGGTCGGCCAGCAGGGCCAGCCGGGCCCGGGCCCGGGCCAGGTCCGGGTTCCCCATGTAGGCCAGGGCGATGAGGGCCCGGTAGGCGTCTTTGAAATCCGCGCGCAGGCGGTCGGGGGCGGTGTCGGTGTAACGCACGGGCGCGACCACCCAGGCGATGAAAAGCCCCACCCCCAGGCCCAGCAGCAGGCCGGTGAGCAAATAGCCGCGCCCACGGCGAGGCGGACGACCGCGGCGGCCGGGCATCACCCGCGCGCTCATGGTGCCACCTCCGGCGTGGCGGTACGCAGGGCCTGCAGCAGGGTGCGCAGGCGGTGCAAATCCTGAGGGCCATAGCCCACCTGAACCGCGTAATCGATGGCCCGGGTCACCTGCTCCGTGGGGGTTCCCCCCAAAAGAGCCAAATAGCGCCGGGCCAAATCCAGGTCCTGGGTGGCTTCCCAGGCCTCGGCCACCATGAGCACGAAGTCGGTTTTGTAGTCCTGGCGCAGGGTGTCGGGGGTGGTGTCGACATAGCGCACGGGCCGCACCACCCAGCCGTAATACAGCCCCAAGGCCAGGCCCAGGCCAATGCTCAGCAGGAAAAACAGCCAACGACGCCGGCGTTCGGGGTCCATGGCGCACCTCAAGGGCATTGTATCACGCCTGGCCCTGCAGCAGGGTCAGCGCCCGGCCCACCAGCGCGTCGCGGTTATCGGGCGTGACTTGCACCACCTGCACATCGGGCCGGGCCTTGAACGCGTCGGCCACGGGATGCGGGCGCAACACCACGGTGGCCAGCAGGGGGCCGCCGCGGTCGAACACGGGGCGCAACGCCTGCCGAAAGGCCGGCGAAAGCAGCTCCATGGGGCCGATTTCGTCGATGACGGCCAGGGTGTGCGGGTCGGCCTGGGCCATGCGGTGCAGCAGGGGCACGGCCAGGGCCTCCAGTGCGGCCAGGTCCACCCCATAGGCCCCCACCCGGTGGTGGTGGGGGAACCGGCGGTGGGCCAGCCACGCGCTTTGGCCGTCCAGGGTGTGCAGCCGAAAGCCGACCCGTCGGCCGCGCTCGCGCACCTCGCGGGTGACGAAGCCCAACACGGGGCCGGGCCAGGCTTCCACCACCCGCTGCACCAAAGTGGTTTTGCCGACCCGAGGCGGGCCGGTGAGCAAAAGCTGGCGCGCGGCCATGTCAGTCGGTTCCCACCGCCACCTGCTGCAAGGGGAGGAAAATGTTCTTGCGCCGCCGCGGCGGGCGCTTGACCTCGGGGCACTTCCACACATCGCCGGGATATTGGTGCCGAATGCCGGCGAAAGTGGGCAGAATGCCGCAGGCAAAGCAGCGATGGCGGCAATCGATGCGGGTTTTACGCTGCTGGCTCCACAGGTAATCTTGGGCCAGGTATTGCTTGGTGACCGCGATGCTGATGTGGTCCCACGGGAAGGGCTCGTCGATGAGGCGCTCGCGATGCACATAGAAGAAGGGGTCCAGGCCCTCTTCGGCAAAGGCCTCCAGCCAGGCGTCGTAGGCCAGGTGGTCGTTCCAGGCGTCGAATTTGGCGCCTTTTTGCCAGGCGCGGTAAATGACCGCGGCCAGGCGGCGGTCGCCCCGACTGAGCCAGGCTTCCAGCATGGTCTCCCGGGGGTCGTTGAGGTTGAGCTTGAGGCCCCGCCCCCGGGCCTCCCGGCGCAGCAGGTCCTGCTTGGCCCGGATGGTTTCCACCCGGTCCGCGGGCACCCACTGGAAGGGGGTGTGGGGCTTGGGCACGAAGGTGCTCACGCCCAGGTGCACCCGGGCCCGGCGGCCCAAAATGCGGCGGCCTTCGCGCAGCACGGCCTTGCCCAGCTCGGCGATGGCCCGCACATCGTCCAAGGTTTCGGACGGATGGCCTATCATGAAGTAAAGCTTGACCGTGGTCCAGCCGCGGCGGTAAATTGCGCGCACTGTGTCCATGAGCTGCTGGGTGCTGACAGGCTTGTTGATGATTTCCCGTATGCGCTCGGTGGCCGCTTCAGGGGCTAAGGTGAACCCCCGCCGACGGGTATCGCCCAAGGCTTCCATCAGGTCCACCGAAAAAGTCTCGATGCGCAGGGAAGGCAACGAGATGGACACCCGCTTGTGGCCGAAGCGGCGCACCACTTCCTGCACCAGGGGCAGGATGTTGGTGTAGTCGGAGGACGAGAGGGAGAGCAGGCCGATTTCCTCGAAGCCCGTGGCGGCCAGGCCGGTTTCGATGGCGGCCAGAATCTCCTCCACAGGCCGCTCGCGCACGGGTCGGGTGACCATGCCGGCGTGGCAAAAGCGGCAGCCCCGGGTGCACCCCCGGGTGATTTCGATGGGCAGGCGCTGGTGCACGGTGTCGATGTAAGGCACGATGAAGCGGGTGGGCGGCGGCGGCAGTTTGGGCACGATGCGCTTGACGATGGGCAAAGGCGCGTCGTCGATGCGCTTCCGAATGCCGGCGAAAACGCCCTTCTCGTCATAAGTGGGCTCGTAAAACGCGGGCACATACACGCCCCACAGCCGGGAGAGGCGGTAAAGCAACTCCTCCCGGCTCGCGCCTTGGGCCTTCCAGGTTTTGTACACATCCAGAATCTCGTGGATAACCTCCTCGCCTTCGCCGATGACGAAGGCATCGATGAAGGGGGCCATGGGCTCGGGGTTGAACACCGCGTGCCCCCCGGCGATGACCAGGGGGTGCTCCGCGGTGCGCTCCCGGCTCCACACGGGCACACCGCCCAGGTCCAGCAGGTTGAGGGTGTTGGTGAACAGGGTTTCGTAGGGCAAAGTGATGCCGATGATGTCGAACGCGTGCAGGGGGTGTTTGGTTTCCAGGGAGTAAAGGGGCAGCCCGGCCCGGCGCAATTCGGCTTCCATGTCGGTCCAGGGGTGGAAGACCCGTTCGGCCAGGGCATCGCCGCGGCGGTTGATTTGGTCGTACAGCACGGCCAGGGCCAGGTTCGACATGCCGATGTCGTAAATATCGGGGAAGACCAACGCCACCCGCACCGCGACCTGCTGCCAGTCTTTGACCACCTGATTGAGTTCGCCGCCGGTGTAGCGGGCCGGTTTGGTCACCCGGGGCAGCAGCCGCTCCACCCGGCGGAACAGTTCCTGGGGACGCTGTGCGAATTCCCGCGTCATGGGGCACCTCACCTCTAAGGCAAAACTCCGGGACCTTCATTATAGCCGCAAAGGGCATTTTCGCAAAACGAAAACGGGGGCGTCAGGGGTTGGGGAGAAGCTGGAAGTTGGTGGTTGGTGGTTGGCGGGGGCCGCGCGTTGCTCCCCCGCTCCCTGCTGACTGCTGACTGCTGTCGTTCATCCGCGGTTGCATGCCTGGGCGACCTGCCGGTCGCCCCTACTATTTCTTGATTTTCTTCCGTGTTTATCCGCGGTTATCCGCGTTCATCCGCGGTTTCATTTCCCCGGCGACGCCGGGGCGCCGCAATCCAAAGGCGGCCAACTTAACGCCAGGGCTCAGAATTGCCGCTCCAGCAAATATTCCGCCAGCGCGGTGATGGTCAGGCTGGGGTTGACGCCCGGGTTGGCGGGCACCACGCTGCCATCGACCACGAACAGGCCCGGATAGCCGTGCACCTAGCCCATTTCGTCCACCACGCCCCGGTCCGCATGGGGGCCCCAGGCCGCGCCGCCCAAAATGTGCGCGGTCATGGGGAACCCGAACGCGGTCGCGGTGTTGCCCAGGGCCACGCCGCCCAGCGCCTGGGCCAGGGCCCGGGCCACCTCGTGCCCCGGCGGAATGACCAACGGCGCGGGGCGTTCGGGGTCCGGTTCCACCCACAGCCGCCCCCGCCGCCAACGCACATGCACCCGGTTCTCCTGGGTTTGCATGACCAGCAAAATCACCGTGCGCCGGGCCCACCCCGGCGCGACATACAGCTGCCACGCCCGCCGCGGGCGACGCACGAAAAAGGCCGCCAGCCCCGCCACCCGTCGCCAGCGCGGGGCCGGGCCATCGGGCAGGCCGGGATAAGTGAACACCCGCATCAGGTCCGAGCCCGAGGGGTAACGCACAGGCTCGATGCGGGTGACCGGGTCGGCCTGGAAGATGGCGTTGATGGCCAGACCGGGTTGGTCCGCGTCGTCCAGCTCGTGGGGCAGCCACACGCCGTTGAGTTCCTCGGAATTGGTGCGCACGCCCTCGCCTAAGCGGGGCGAAAGGTGGGGCAACGCGCCCTGGGCCCGGCTGCGATGCAGCAAGCGCAGGGTCCCCAACACCCCCGCGGCCAGATACACCCGCCGGGCCAGCACCACCCGGGTAGGGCCCCGGCGCAGCCCCCACGCGGCCCGGTGATGCACCGCATAGCGTGCGCCATCCTCCCGGCCACCCCGCAGGGGTTCCACCAGCACCACCTCCCGGCCCGGCACGATGCGCGCGCCGGCTTTCTCGGCCAGGTAGAGGTAATTTTTGACCAGCGTATTCTTGGCGTTTTCCCGGCAGCCCACCATGCAGCGACCGCAAAAAGTGCACCCCCGCCGCGGGGGCCCTTCGCCGTTGAAGTACGGGTCCGGCACCTCCTCGCCGGGCGGGCCAAAGAACACGCCCACCCGGGTGGCGCGAAAAGTGGGCCCATACCCGCGGCGTTCGGCAATGCGGGCCAGGGCGCGGTCCACCGGCCCCAGATGGGGATTGGGGGCCACGCCCAACATACGCTGCGCGCGGCGGTAATAGGGCGCCAGGCGGGCCTGCCAATCCACCCCGGCCGGCCACCCGGGCTGGCGGAAGAACTCAGGGCCGGGCACTTCCAGCACATTGGCATAGCCCAAACTGCCGCCGCCCACGCCCACGCCGTGCAACACCACCAGGCCGTTGAGCCACGAGACCTGCAGCAAGCCGGTCCAGCCCAGGGCCGGCAGCCACAGGGCCTTCCACACCTCCCAGTTGCTGCGGGGGAAGTCGGCATCGCGCCAGCGGCGGCCTTTTTCCAGCACCAGCACCCGCAGCCCGCGTTGGGCCAGGCGCAGCGCGGCCACGCTGCCGCCGAAGCCCGAGCCCACTACCACCGCGTCGTACACCATGCTTCGCCGCCCTCAGGGAACGATGTACTCGGCCACCACCCGGCCATCGGCCGCGCGCAGCACCGCGGTTTCGCCCGAGGCCCACACCGGCTCCGCCGCGCCCCAATACAGCGCGTCCACGGTGTTGGTTCCCCCTTTGGACCACACCCGCAGCACTGCGTTGGGGTACAGCACCACCCGGGGGAACACGAACCGATGGCCGTCCTGGTCCTCCAAGGTCCAGCCGGTCAGGTCCACCGGCTGCGCAGATTGATTGCGCAGCTGCACCTGCTCGTCTTCCAGGGAACCCGGGCCCAACACCGCGGCGATGACCACACCCGTGGCCGCGGCCGCAGGGGTGGGTGCGGGCGTACCGGGCACCCGCAGCATCATACCGGGCTGCAGGGGCGCGTCCGCGGGCAGGTCGTTGAAGGCCTGCAGCGCGCCCGGCGGCAGGCCAAAGCGGGCGGCGAGGCCCTCCCAGGTGTCATCGGGCTGCACCACATAGCCAAAGGAAGGGGTGGCCGCGACGGCCGCGGGCGCGGCGGTGGGTTCCACCCCCGCCGGGGAAGGCACCGCGGGGCACGGGTGGGTCTGGTCCCACCACCACAGCACCGCCCAGGTGACCGAAGCGGCCACCAGCGCGTTGACCAGCAGGGCCAAAGCCCAGGCCCGGGGCTTCATGCCGGTTCCCCCTGCCGCACGCCGAAGCGCCCCACCTCAAGGCCCTGGGCCGCGAGCACCCGGCGCAGGTCCGCGCTGCGCAGGATTACGGCCACCCCCCGCACGCCGCTGCCCATGGAGATTTCCTCGGGCTCGAAGACCCGCTCGTCGGCCAGCAGGCGCACGGGCTGCCGCAGGCCCAGGGGCCCCACCGCGCCGATGGGGTAACCGGTCACCGCCAGCACCTCGTCGGGGGTGGCCAGGGTGAGCCGACGCTGGCCCAGGTAACGGCGCAGGCCGGGCCAGTCGGCCCGATAGCCGCCCGGCAACAGCAGCAACACGAAGCGGTGTTGGGCATCGCGGAAGAGGATGCTGCGCACCACCTGATGCAGCGCGTGGCCGCGCTCCTGCGCGGCCTGGGTCAGGGTTTTGGGCGGCGCGGGGTGCACGAAGACGCGAAAAGGCACCCCGGCCTGCCGCAGCGCGGCCAGCAGGGGCGAGGTTTCGACGGTATACGGGCCGCGGTTCGTCATGGCGCACCTCCGCCTCAACCCGGCAATGCGGTGAGCACCGCGGCCAGGGTCACCACGGCCAGGTACAGGTTCGAGGTGTGGAACAAACGCATGGCCTGGGCC